>JASHQO010000200.1 GCA_030039105.1 Xanthobacteraceae bacterium | reverse complement strand
AAGCATCCGAGTAGGTCGAGGAAGCTGCGTAGCTTCTTGGATAACTAGAATCTTTCCTCCCCCGCTCGCGGGGGGAGTAATATACTTGACTCAGCAAAATTCAAGGCCCCTTATTCGGGGGCGTGACAGGCCGACTCGGCGGGGCGGCGCCGCCCCTGCCGCCGACCGGCGGCACAATTGGGAATACGGCACCAGGGCGGAGCGACGTAAGCGCTTGGAAGACGCGATTCGCTTCATGGGCGAGTTCATGAAGACCCTCGATCACTGGGCGGAACCCGACACCGGGGCCGAAATCCAAGGCAAGAAAAAACCGCGCTGGGAGTTCAGTCCCTAGCGGGATTTTCAGATAGTCCTCGGTTCCGATGATCATTTGCCCGTCGTGGTCGATCAGGCTTTGCCAATTCCCAACGTTGTCGGGAAGATTGGTCCCGAAAAGTTTGCCAAGCGGCAGACTGACGCCAGATAGAACCGGCAACAATGCTTGATGTTTGTCGGCAATGTCCAAGTCGTGAATGAGACGCAAGACGACATTGCCGCCCTTGTAGGGCTTTAGGCTTTCAATCGCCTGCACCACATCCCTGCCGGCGCGATGAACGTTGCGCTTCCTAATCGCGTGCGGCAAATCTGCCGCCGAACTGCAGAACGGAAAATAGACATTATCAGGATTTTTGTTATTGATCCTGACTAGATCGCATATGAGCAAATCCAAAGCGGAGCGAAGATTGTGCACGGCGTCGCCTATGAGCGTGGAGAATTTGGTCGGTATCGCTTTGCGGATTCGAGCGTTCCATGATTGCGTCCCCATTTGTTCATGCAAGCCGCCGGGGAATGGCTCAACCACGATGGCGCAAGGCTTGCTATTGAGGTAGGCTATCGCCTCGCGGTTGAACTCTTGAAGATGTTCGGCGGCTCGTTCGAGTTTAAGTTTTGATGCCTCAAACGGTGCGATCATGGTGAAACGCTCTAAGGGACAGGCTGAAATCGAACTGGTTCCCGACGCATGGCCGCGTTTCGAGAAATTCATTACGGAGATCGTAAAAGCCCCGCCTCAGCACCGGACTACGACCGGCAAAAGCATGACTCCGAAGGGTGTCCCGGCGCAATCGAAGAAAAGACAAAAATCCTCCGACGCAGGAAAGTCATGAGTGATTATCGAGCAGGCGTATTAGCCGAGCGACGACGGCAGCGCGGCAGCCAAGGCATCATTGCTGGACTTTTAGCTTGTATCTTTGCGGTTTTCGGCATTTTCACATTCGGAATAATATTTGTACCTATTGCGGCATTGTGCAGTCTCGTCGCGCTAATTCGCGGGATCGCCGGACCGAGCCTAGTAGGAATTGCAATGTCGCTGCTCGGTGGAGTGCTCACGATTGTTGGATTCATATCATCCCCGACATTGTGGCTCCTTACTGCCGGACTGTTCGTTGCATCTCAATCAAATAATTCAGCAGCTTTACAGCCAAGAGCATCGACCGTTGAAGAAATAAATTCAGATTTTCAACCAGAAACCGTCCCGAATTTTGATATTGCGTCAGACGCGAGCAGTCTACCACAGAACGGCCCTAAGGCTTGGTGTCGCCAAAGTAGGGTGATTGGTGAAATCATAAAGGGATTGAATGGCACGACCGCCGTGCGACAGAGCGGAGAGCATGTTATTGATTTTGAAAATGCCACTACAATCCAAGTGGACGCGCGATCAAAAACATTCTCCTGTCACGGCGCTGCGCACTTATCTAATGGTCAGTTTTTACCAGGGACATTTTCCGTGAAAAACAATGCGGCAGGCAATTCAATTTGGAATTGGATGAACGACTGATGCTGTGTTAAAAGAAATCGGCTCGGACCACCATCCGAGCCGACCAAAAGAACTTGCGGTGCCTTTCCGCACGGAAACCTTATACCGTGCACGGAGGCGTTATGCAAGAATACCCGCTATTGGATGCTTGGTTGTTCGCGTGCTTAGGTGAACCTAGCGGAGACTGTTCTAAGAATCGCGATAGCATCATGGGCATCATCAATCCGCTCAACGCTGGCGTAGGCACTGACTCTGCTCAAGGCGGCAGACAAGATCGACTTGGCGTCGTCTCTGCTGAGATCACCTCTCGAAACAAGAACGTCGATTAACGCCAGCGCAATAGCGCCGCCGGCAATGCCGGTAGCATTTGCTTTGTTGGCCATGACATTCGCTCCTAGTTTGGCTTAGCAGCATCTAGGATAGCGATGGCGGGGATGGGCGTCATTGCCCATCCCCGTCGCCAAATGGCAGTTCAAGTTGTCTAGGATCGGCGCGTTGCGGCTGTTTCTTGCGCCAGCGAACGAAAGGCCCCGGTTGCCGCTTAGGCGTGCCTTTCGTTAGTACTCCGATAGGTCAACCGCTTGCCAACGATGCCTTTGAGCAAACGTTCGGATCGCTCTTTGTCGTCCACGCCAAGCGCCGCGCGCTCGTTGTATCGGAAATCGAACTCGGCAAGGTAACGCTTCAAGTGCTGTTGGCTGACGTGGTGATAAGTGCCGATGATGCCACGCTTGAGGATCGAGAAATAACCTTCAGTCGTATTGGTGTGAGCATCGCCGCGAACGTACTCGTCAGCGCTGTGATTGATCGTTTCGTGGCGAGCGAACTTTTTGCCAGCGTGATAGTACTGGCCGCCCTCGTCGGTCATGAGCGATGATTTTTGGTGAAGCTGGGCCGACAAGATCGGACCTAACGTCTTGCCCGTCACTTCCGGCACATGGAACGAGCGCACCTTGCCGCCGCGTTCTACAAGAGCGAACGCAGCCTCTTTGCCCATTCCGCCGATGTTGCGCTTATTGCGCTTGCCGACGTGTTTGTTTTTCTCTTTGCCGCCAATCCAAGTCTCGTCGGCTTCAATGATCTTGCCTTCACCGCCCATCGGGCCGGGGAACTTGCCTTCGCGCATCGCTTCCCGAACGCGGTGCATCATGAACCACGCCGACTTATAGGTGATTCCGAGCAGCCGGTGCATTTGGTGTGCCGAGATTCCTTTTTTCGATGAGCAAATCAGGAAGGCCGCCAATAACCACTTGTTCAACGGGATATGGCTGCGCTCGAAAAGCGTTCCAACCGTCACCGTGAACTGCTTGCGGCATTCCTTGGCGTTGCACTGATAGAGCCCCGGACGGCTTGCCATGGCGGTTGCGTTATCGACACAGCCGCAGTAGCCGCAAACGACGCCATTGGCCCAAAGGTGGCTTTCAAGCCAGCGGCGGGCCTTGTCGGCATCCTGGAAAATGGGGTGAGATAGGGCAGACATGGCAAAAACTCCAATAAGCTAGTAAAATCAGCCTACTGGATTATTTTTGCTGAGTCAAGTATATAATTCCCCTCGCGGGGGAGGGGGACCACCCGAGAACGCGCGTAGCGCGCGGAGGGTGGTGGAGGGGGCGCGGGCCGTGCCGACTATCTCTTGGTTTTACGGCATCGCAATCCGTATGTACTTTCTCGACCATCCGCCGCCGCATTTTCAGGCGGTGTATGGCGAGCATGAAGCCAATGTCTCGATCGAAACTGGCGAAGTGATCGAAGGCCGGCTGCCGGGCACTGCCGCGCGGCTGGTCCGCCAATGGGCCTTGGCGCATCAGGCCGAATTGAAGGCGAATTGGGATCGCGCCCGTGCTAAGCTGCCGCTGGAAAGGATAGCGGGTCTCGATGCTGGCTAAGATCACGCGTCTCGAAAAGCTCGGCGGCTTCCGGCTGCGCGTCCGTTTCACGGACGGCAGCGAAGGCGTGCACGACTTTGGCGCGCTGGTGCAGGAGCCGGGGCCGATGCTGGAGCCGTTATGCGACGAGGCCTATTTCGCTCGCGTTTTTCTCGAATTCGGCGCGCCGACCTGGCCGAACGGCTTCGATATCGCGCCGGAATGGCTGCATCGCGAGATGGAAGCGGCCGATGAGCTTCATCGCGAAGCGGCGGAGTAATCGTGATCATGCGACGCATTCCCCAAGAGGACGTTTCGGCGCGGTTATCGCCCGAAGAGATCAACGAGCTCGACCGACTATGGGCCGCCATCACATCCGGCGAGCCGACCGTCGCCCACGACGACGTCGCATGCTGGCTCGACACCTGGGGAACGCGCCGCTTTCGGCCCTGGCAAGACCGCTAAACCCGGACACCGTCATGCCCGGCCTCGTGCCGGGCATCCACGTCTTTGCCGCCGTGCGGCGCGTCCCTTCGCTCGACGGCCATCGCCTCTGGCTACGCTTCACCGACGGCAGCGAAGGCGTGCGCGACCTGTCCCTGATGAAGCGTTGATCCTTGGGGCTTGCAAGACATTTTTGAGACGACGCCGGCCGAGTTGGAATCTTCGTTGGCTCCGTGATTTGGCACCTCGGATTCTTAAAGCTCAAAACAAGGGCTCATCGGGCCCGGGGGAATTTTACTTCTGACTTGTGAGCTATAACGATCTGACATCTCACATCCTCCAGGTCTGACGCCGGACGTGACCCGTGTGTTTGGTATTGCCCGCGGACCAAATCCACAACGTCACTTCGAAACGTCCCTTGACTCCCCCAACAGACTCCCTACATGCACCTCCGCTCGCCCGCCGAGGGGCGCATCCGGATGCGATCCTGCATGCGGGGCGAGTGCGGTGCCTGCGCGCGGCCTCGCAAGCTGCGCCCGGGCGGCTCCGGGCATCATGTCCGCCGGCACTACGACCGGTGCGCGGGGTGCTTCCGCTGGACTGGGACAGGCAGGCGCGGCCGGCGCCCGCAAACAAGCGCGGGAAACACCCGCCGGAAAACGCCTGCCACGTCCCAGGAAACCTGGCCCGGAGTCGAAACGCCGAGGCCTGAAAACCTCGGCCAAAGCCGCGGCGGAGCGCCGAGAGGCGAGCGCGCCCGCAAGCGGGCGGTCCGCGCAAGCGGATCGTTCGTGGCGCGCCTCCGCGCCCGTGGCGTTGGCCGGTGGCAACATCGGCCGGCGTGGCGCGGGGTCATTGCCGTATGCGCCTTCCGGCGCTCCGCCTCCCCTCGCTTTATGTGGAGGCGACCCTTCATAGCTTTCGTTTCCTGGCTTTCTTTCTTGGCTTTCGTTGTCCGCTCTTTGCTCGCGCGCGCACCGCGTTGCGAGGACGATCCCTGACGTCGTCATTGCCGGGCTTGACCCGGCAATCCATGGCGAAGTGCCGCTCGTTTTTATGTGCTGATTGTCGGCATGGACCACCGGATCAAGCCCGGTGGTGACGAAAGAGGGAGTGTTGGCCGCAGTGCTCAGGCAACGGCGGCGCCCCCTCACCCCACCCTCTCCCCGCGCGCGGGGAAAGGGAGCCGCGAGCGGCTCGGTCGTTTTTGTTCGTCTGCTTTCGTCGCTTGGCAGGAAAAGAGAAAGGAGACCACCGTGCCGAAACGCAAAGACCCCGATCCTGAATCGCAGGAGTATTCGGACCGCTATTACCGCACGCAGCCGCGCGTCGTGCGCGCCTATTGCGACTTCTTCGGCTTCTGGCGCCAGTGCCGCTTGCGGCGCTGCCGCCGCGCCGGTGCGTGCCGCGGCGAACACATCGAGTGCATCGAAGCCCGCCGCGACGCCGTGGCCGATCGCTTCGACGCCGCCCGCGCCCATGTGCGCTCGCGCGTCCCGCACGATGCCGGCGGTCCCGAACGGGATGCCTGGAACGGCGACATGTGCACCGCGCGGTGGTTCGGCGACCTTGAGCGCGCGGATAAACGCGCCGAAAAGCTCGCCCGGCGTCGGGCGGCGCGTGAACAGCAAAAGAATGCAACCGGACAAGCGCCCGCACAACGATGAGAGAAAGGTTCCGGCGTTATCCCGTCAATTTTTGTTTCATCCGCGGCCGCACCAGCAGGCGCCGGTTCCTTCGCCACGACATCACCACGGCCGTAGCACCGAATGGCCGAAGCATGGCTGGATTTGGTCGTGACAAGGCGATGACGGTGAGGGGCTCCGCCAAGGAGCCATATGATGCGTCATTCGCTGATCGCGAGCTGTGTCGTCGTGTGTGTCGTGCCGGCGTTGTCGGCGCCCGCGTTCGCCGCGCACCACGGTTATCGCCAGGTTGCTTATCGCCAGGTTGCTTATCGCCAGGCTGCTTATCGCCAGGCTGCGCATCGCCAGGTTACTTATCGCGCGGCTTATCACGATGCTGTTTCGCGCCATCTGCTGGCGATGCAACCGGACGATACGCGCCATTATTATTACGATTATGCGCCGGCGACGGCCCGGCACAACGAGCCAGACTTCTGGCAAGGCGCTTGGCAAGGTTCCTGGCAAAGCTATTTGAGCAGCAGCAATTGGGGCACCGCTTGGGGCCGCAGCGGCCTCGGCCAAAACGGCGAGCTCGACGGCATGGCGGCGGCGCAGGCCGGCGCCAACGGCATTCCGGTGTCGCTGGTCGAGCGCGTCATCAGGCGCGAGAGCGGCGGCAATCCGCGCGCGGTCAACGCCGGCAATTACGGCCTGATGCAGATCCGCCTCGGCACCGCGCGCGCCATGGGCTTTACCGGCGCGGCGGCGGAGCTGCTCGATCCGCAGGTCAACATGACCTACGCGGTGCGCTATCTCGCCGGCGCCTATCGCGCCGCGAACGGCAACGAAAGCCGTGCCGTTGCGCTCTATGCCAGCGGCTATTACGCCCAGGCCAAGGCGCAAGGCTTCTCGCCTTACGCGTCGCCGACGTCGGGTTACGGGGCCTACGCGCAGGCCGGATTCAACGATGCCGAAGGCTACGGCAACACCGCGCCGATCTATCGCGTGCGACACTATCGGCGCCGCGCGGCGTAGCCATCGTCATTGCGAGCGGAGCGAAGCAATCCAGTGCAGCGGTGCGGTCCGATGGATTGCTGCATCGCGGAGCCTGTCATCGCGCCGGCCACTTCGGGCCGGACCCATTGGCTCCATTGGCTCCTTGGGCTCCTTGGGCTCCTTGGGCTCCTCGCAACGACGGATCACAGCGCCGCGACCGCGCTCACCTCGATCAAGAACTGCTCCTGCACCAGGCGGTCGATCATGAGCAGGGTGTTGGGCGGATAGGCGCCGCCGGCGAACAGCTTCGGGAATTCGCGGCTGCGGTAGGCAAAAAATTTCGGGATGTCCTGGGAGTGCACGAGATAAGTCGTGAACTCGACGATGTTGGCAAAGCTTGCGCCCTGCGAGGCGAGCGCGGCGCCGATATTGGCGAAGGCCTGTGCGCACTGGCCGTCGAAATCGGCCGGCGTCGTGCCGTCCTTGGCAACGCCGACCTGGCCGGCGATGAACAGAAACTCCGACGCCTTGACGCGGGTGACGTGGGAATATTGCCCGAGCGGCTTGCCGAGACTGGCGGGATTGATGAGCTTTATGTCAGGCATTTTGGCTGGCCCCGCGCGCACCAGGAACGGAGCGCAACGGTAGCGCGCGGGTCATTGCCGCGGAAGTGGGTAGCCGTGTCATTCCGGCAAAAACGGGAATCCAGTAATCCCGGCGCCGGCGATCCGGCCGACCAGCGGTGCTTGCCGGGTCTCCACTGTCGCCGGGACGATGGGGCTTGCGCCTGGCCTGCGTCTTCCCATTTGAGGCAGGCAGCGAACAGCGGACCGACCGATGACCTTTTCACGCGCCGGATTTGCCGGCTTTCAGAGCTTCGCCGGCGCGGAGCGCTACGATGCCGTGTCGCGTCGCGCGGCTCTCGACCGGCTCGATGTGCTCGCCACCATGCTCGACACCGCCTTCATCGTGCCGGGAACCAACGTCCGCTTCGGTGTGGAATCGCTGTTGCGCCTCGTGCCCGGCTTCGGCGACGCCCTGGCGTCGGCGCTGTCGTTTTATCTGCTCTACGAGGCATCGCGGCTCGGTGTGCCGCGGCTCTTGATGGCGCGCATGGCCGCCAACGTGCTGCTCGAGGGCATGGTCGGCGCGGTGCCGTTTGCCGGCGACGCGTTCGATGTGTTCTTCCGCGCCAATCGCCGCAACGTGGCGCTGCTGCGCGCGCACTTCGCCCGTGCCGGATATTAAGTCGATCCGCGGCATTTCGCCCGCCGGCCGCAACCGTCATCGCGAGGAGCGAAGCGACGAAGCGATCCAGCGCAGCGGTGCGGTCCGATGGATTGCTGCGTCGCGCAGCCTGTCGTCGGGCCTGCCACTTCGGGCCGGACCCGTTGGCTCGCAATGACGATTCAGTTGAATCGCGCGATCGCGTAGTCCTTCGGCTTCTTCTTGGCGCCGGAACGGCTGATGCTCTTGATCTTGGCCGCCGGCCGGCCGGATTTCTCGGCGATGTCGCGGTCCTGCTCGATCAGAAAGCCGTACGCCGGCTTGTCGCCGTCGATGCCGCCCAGAAGCTCGCGGGGCACGCGGCGGTTCGAGCGTTGCGTGCCGTCCTCGTAGACGACGTCGAACATGACAAATTCGGAATTCAGGCCCGGTTTTCTTGGCATGGTTGTTCTCCTTGGCGCGGGGTGGCGCGAACAGCGCCGGCGCCAAAGCGGCGCCGGATCGACGATTCCAAAGGAACGGCAAAGCCCGCTCGGGGAGCGGCCGGCGTGTATATAATGTCGCCGGCGCCGCTTGGCAATCGCGCAGCGGCGCGCGGCCGCCGAAGGTTAATCGAGGCCCTCGACGATGCGGATATCGCGCACCGCGCCGTCGCCGAGCGCTTTGAGCGCATTCTGGTAGGCCGGGCTCCGATAGGCGGCGATGGCCTTGTCGACGCTCGGAAACTCCGACATCACGATGCGCTCCTTCTGGCCGGCCTCGAACGCGGCCGCAGCCGTGCCGCGGGCGAGATAGCGGCCGCCGAACGGCGCGATCGCCGGCGGCGCCAGTTGCGCGTAGGCGGCGAGCTTCTGCGGATCGGAGATCGAGCGGTAGACGGTGACCCAGTAACCTTTCGGCATCGGACATTCTCCCTGGCAGCATGCTCCCTGGCAGCATGGGAGCTTGCCGCGCCGGCGTGCTCAAGACAACAGCCGTTCGGGCGGCGCGTCGGGCGTGTCGTTGCGCGGCGCGTTGCTGAAAAACACATGCCTGCCGTCGCTGCGGACGAAAAGAGCGAAATCGCGCGGATTGGCCGAGCGCGCGGCGGGCATGGCGGTTGGTCGGCTGGGCCGGGTTTTGGCTTCAAGGCCGCGGGCGGACGCTATGGCGAAAAGGTGCTAGGCTCGCGGTCCGATCCCGAACGGCAAGCAAAGGGCGTCTGCCATGTCGTTTTTCAGCGCTTTGTTCGGCGGCCGCGGCGCTGCCAAGTCCAAGACCGAAAAGGTCGCCGACCCGGTCGAGTACAAGGGCTATCTGATCCGCGCCGCGCCGTACAAGAACAACGGCCATTACCAGACCGCCGGCATCATCGAGCGCGAGATCGACGGCGTGAAGAAGGAGCACCGCTTCATCCGCGCCGACGCCTACGCGTCCTACGACGACGCGCTCACCTTCACCGTCAACAAGGCGCGGCAGATCATCGATTTGCAGGGCGAGCGGATGTTTCAGTAGCTCTTTGCTCCGCTCATTTTCGCGCCAGCGGGAATCCAGAACCGGGTCCGCGCTTACTGGGTCCGTGCTTACTGGGTCCGTGCTTTCGCGGCGACGAGCGCCGGGCAGTCTCACTTCTTCGCAAAATCGATCGTCACGCTGGCGAGGCTCGGCGACGGCTTGCCCATCAGGTCGCGCGGATCGGGCGGCGCCGGCGGCGGCACGCGCGAGCCGACGGTGACGAACTTCACCTTGGTGAGTTTCTCCTGCACCGTGAGCCATTGCGCGATGGCGGCGGCGCATTGCGCCGCGAGCTTTTGCGCTGCCGCCGGTGCGCCGCGATCGGAGCGGCATTCGATGCGCACCGGGCCCTTGGCCTTCTCGTAGATCAGGTTCGCGGCCTGCTGCAGGTAGTCGGTGGCGCGGGGCTGCACCTGCGCGCGGTCGAAGTCATAGAGCGCGGCGGAGGCGATCTGGATGCTGATGGAATCGCCGAGGTCGCGCGAGGGCAGGTGGCGGAAGCGGTCGGCCGGCCCGCCGTCGGTCGGCGACGGCATGTTGAGCACCGGAAACGGATTGGCCTCGGTGCCCGGCACGGTGTTCGGCGCCGACGAGATCTGCGCCAGAGCCGGCGCAGCGAAAGTCGCAAGCGCGACCAGCGCGAGCCAAGCCCGGCGCCCATAGGACTTGGCCATTGTCGTCTCCCTCCACAGACGCGTCGCGCGTTGCGCCCGCGCCTGTCGTTAGTTTGCACGCCGGCGCGTTGCCGCGCAATGCGGTCGGAGGCTGCAACGGACGGCGCGAACCTAGGCTGCGGCTTCGTCGTCGCCGTGCTCGCCGTGCTCGCGCTTCATGCGCTTGAGCGTCTTGCGCAACGACGCGATCTCGGCTTCGAGCTCGACGACGCGGCGGGCGAGCGCGGCGGCGTCCTGGTGCTCGCTCGCTTTGGCGGCGCCGAAGTCGAGCCCGACCTCGTCGCCGCGGCGCCAGGTGACGCGGGCGCGCAGCGTCCGCTGCTTTTGTGGAATCCGCAA
>JASHQO010000199.1 GCA_030039105.1 Xanthobacteraceae bacterium | reverse complement strand
ACCTCGAAGCGCGCCACGCCGAGACCCTGGCGCCGATCGCCATACGCAAGACCGGACCGGGGCGCCTGCTCGTCGCCGCACGCATCGGCACGACCCGACTGATTGACAATATTGCGCTGTAGATTGCCGCCCCGACGGCTCACTTGGGCGGAAACTTGGTCGGGTCCTTCACGTTGGCGAAGGTTTCGAACTCGGTGTTCCAGAGCTGGCCGTCAATCTTCTCGACCTTGCGGATGTAGATATTGCTGACAATGTCGCGGGTGTCGGGGTCGATCGAGATTGGGCCGCGCGGGCTTTCCCAAGCCATGCCCTTCATTGCGGTGAGCAAAGCATCGCCGTCGGAATTGCCGCCGGTCTTCTTCAGCGCTTCATAGAGCAGATGCAGGCCGTCATAGCCGCCAAGCGAGACGAAATCGGGCCGGAAGTGGTTTGCCTTCTCGATCGCCGCCGCATAGGTCTTGTTCAGCGCCGAATTGTGCGAGGCCGAATAAGGCCCGGCGGTGATCATGCCGATCATCTGATCGCCCATGTCGTTGAGGCTGTCGTCGGTGGTAAGGTCGCCGGGTCCGAGGACCTTGATGCCGGACTGGGCTAGGCCGCGTTCGGCAAATTGCTTGGCAAAAACACTGGCCTGCGTGCCGGGGAAATAGATGAACGCGGTGTCCGGGTTGATGTCGCGGACCCGCTGCAGGAACGGCGCGAAGTCGGGATTGGCGAGCGGCAGCCGCAGCGAATCGATGATCTCGCCGCCGACCTGCTTGAACCGCGTAGTGAACGCGGTTTCGGCTTCGATACCGACGGCCCAGTCATTGACCAGGGTGACGACCTTCTTGCTGCCGTTCTTGTGGGCCCATTCGGCGATGATCCACGACTGCGGCGCCAGCAGGAAGCCGGCGCGCACGAAGTAAGGCGATTTTGTCGTGGTGATCGAGGCGCCCGAGCTCAAGATCAGCGCCGCCTTCTTGGCCTCGGTCACGAGCGGCGCGCAGGCCAACGACACCGGCGTGATGCCAAGCCCAAGAACGTCGACCTTATCGTTGACGATCATCTCCTGGACGATGCGATGCGCGGTGTCGGCAACGCCGCCATCGTCGCGCATGGTGATCTCGATCTTACGACCGGCGACGGTGTCGCCGTTCTGCTGCATAAAGAGCGCGATCGCGGCCTTGAGCTGGCGGCCGACCGCGTTGAAGCCGGCGCCGGTCATGGGCAGGCTCATGCCGAGCTTGAGCGGTGTATCGGCGGCAACCGCCAGCCGCGCCATGATGCTGCCGGCCGCCGTGGCGGCGATGCCTTTGAGCACTTTTCGACGACGCAACATGTGTTCCCTCCCCACTCTGCGGTCATACCCGCGCCTGTCGCGAGCATCCGCGTCTCTTTTGAGCTTGCCAGGAGACGTGGATGGTCGGGACGCACCGGCCAATTATGCCGGCTCCAAATGCGGAATTTGCGGCCGTTCGCCTTGCGCCTTGCCGGTGATCGGCGGCCGCGGCAGCCGCGCCTCACCCTTTTCCATGACGAAGGTGTGCTCGAGCGAATACCACGGCGCCTTGACGTCCGTCGCGCCCGGGCGCGGCTCGTCGTGGCGGATGATATTGCCGATCAGGTGACGGGTGACGCCGAACTGCACGTCGGTTTCGAGGTGCGGGTCCTCAGGATCGTAAATCTGCGAGATCAGCGTCTTGCAGCCCGGCTTGAACGCCAGGAAGTGCAGATGCGCCGGCCGCATATTGTGGCGGCGCAATGCACGGCACAGTTCGCCGACCGGACCGTCGATCGGGATCGGATAGCCGGCGGGCTTCACAGTGCGGAAGCCGATGTGGCCGTTGGCATCGGTCATGAACTTGCCGCGCAAGTTCATATCGGCCTGCACCGGATCCTGGTTCTCGTAAAAACCTTCGGTCGAGGAGTGCCAAATATCGACCTCGACATCGGCGAGCGGATTGCCTTTGGCGTCCTTGTACCAGGCATCGACAAACAGCACCGGACCGGGCGTCGGCGACCGCACGATCGTGCCACCGTTTTCGGTCTTCGGCGAGTGCATCCGCCAAAACGGGCCAAGCTGGCTGGCGTCGGTTTCGGTCTGGCCGTGGTCGCCGTTGTTAAGCAGGCAAACCAGGGCCGAAAACCCCAACGAGCCAGCCATCAACACCGCTTCATTGTGGTTCTCGTTGGAATGCTTGCCGAGCGAGACGATGTAGGCCATCGCAGCGTGAAACTCCTCTTCGGTCAGTTTCACTTCGCGGGCAAAGTCGTGAAGGTGCCTCACGAGCGCCGACATCAGCTCGCGCAGGCGCGGGTTTGGCGCGCGTGCAACCTCGCTTAATACCGCTTTCGTGACGTCTTTTTCGTTGGCAATGATCATCGCATGCTCCGCAACGGCCGAACCGTCTGCCGGCGACTTTACGTGATCGCTCCGCGGCGCGCCATGCGGCAACCAAAGCGCCTTTGAATGGCGGGGTTACATCAGGCCGAGTTCGCGCAGCTCACGGCGCATTTTCTCCGGCATCGCGGCGGCGCCGGGCGCGGCCTTGTCAAGATCGCGCGGCGCGTCCTTCTCCTCGAGGTAGCGCCAGCCCTGGAACGCGCGGAATGGGCGCGGCTGCACCAGCACGACTTTGGGCTCGAGCACCACACCGCAGCGGCCGACGCCGTCCTTGTCGCGGAACGGCCGGATGGCACGGATGCGCTGGCGGCACATGATCTCGCCGCGGATTACCCAATAGAGCGAGCCGCCGTCGGTGAGCTCGTCGGCGCGCTTGGGCACCATGCGGGTGCGGTGGATGTGCTCAGGCTTTTCGCCGCGCTTCCTCTTGTCCCTGAGCTTCTCCTTGATCCAGTCCTCGAGATCACGGACGGAGTCGGCGCCGACACATAATTTGATCAGATTGAGAGCCATGGTTCTATTTTATCGCCGCTCGGACGGTTCGATCACCATGATCTGCGCACCTTCCACAACTTGCTGGCCGGCATTGGCCGAAATCTCGGTGACCGTGCCAGCAAACGGCGCGCGCAGCGTGTGTTCCATCTTCATCGCCTCGATCACGGCCAGACGTTGACCTGCCGCGACCGTTTCCCCGGCCATTACCGCAACTTGCAGCACCCTGCCATGCATTGGCGCCTTGATAACGCCGTCGCCGCCGGCTGCCGCCACGGCCGCGACGGCAAAGTCCCGGATGCGGACGCGGGTCTGCCTGCCACCACGCAACACGTAAGCTTCGTCGTCGGATTGGAACACCCTGGCGTCGGTCGCCGGCGCCGCGCCCTCAATCGCAACGTGCATGCCGTCCCTGACGTAGGTAACCGTCGCGACCGCGGGATCGCCTTCGACCGTGACCGGCACGGCGAGCGTGCGGGTGCCGCCAAGCTGAAAGCCGTCGATTACCGCCCACGGTGAATCCGGCTCGGCAGGCTCGTCGTCGACCAACGCCTTGGAGTCATTGCCGCCGAGCAGTCGAGCAACGCCAAGCGCCGCCGCGGCGGTATCGAGCTTATGCGGCACCGCGCCGAGCGTCGCCAGATTGCGGTCGATGAAACCGGTGTCCACCCCGGCCTCCTGGAACTCGCGTGCGCGGACCAGCGCCGCCAGGAAGGCCACATTGGTCCGCGGGCCGGCAAGCATGGTGCGGTCCAGGCCCTCAGCCAGCTGTGCCAACGCGGCGTGCCGCGTCGGCGCATGGGCTATCAGCTTGGCGATCATCGCATCGTAGTACGGCGTGACCTCGCCACCGGCTTCGACACCGCTGTCGACGCGGATGTCGCCCGGCAACTCCAGCGCCACGATCCTGCCGGTCGAGGGCAGGAAGCCGCTCGAAGGATCCTCGGCATAAACGCGCGCTTCGACGGCGTGGCCGTCGAAACGGACGTCGGTTTGCTGCAGCGGCAGCGTCTCGCCGGCAGCGACGCGGAATTGCCATTCGACAAGATCGAGGCCCGTGATCGCCTCGGTCACCGGGTGCTCGACTTGGAGCCGCGTGTTCATCTCGATGAACCAGAAGGCGTCGCCGCGCAGTCCCTTGCTGCCGTCGGCGATGAACTCGACGGTGCCGGCGCCGACATAGCCCGAGGCACGTGCCGCTTCGACTGCGGCCGCGCCCATCTGCGCCCGCAGTTGAGCGCTCATGCCGGGTGCCGGCGCCTCCTCGATGACCTTCTGATGGCGCCGCTGCAGCGAGCAATCGCGCTCGCCAAGATGAATGGCATGGCCTTGCCCGTCGCCAATGATCTGGATTTCGATATGGCGCGGATTATCGAGGAATTTTTCCAGGTAGAGACTGTCGTTCCCGAAGGCGGCCTTGGCCTCGCCGCGCGCGGTGGCGAGC
>JASHQO010000198.1 GCA_030039105.1 Xanthobacteraceae bacterium | reverse complement strand
CTACCGGCGGCGCCGGCGGCGCCGGCCGTGACGGCGCGCCGCTCATGGCTCGGCGGGTTGCGGGCGTCGAGCTTCTTCGGCGGCTTCGCCGCCGGCGGCGTGCTCTCGGCCGCCGTCGCCGCGAGCCTGATGCTCGCCGTCCTGCACAACGATCAAAATCAGCGGATTGCCGGCGAAGTGGTGTCGGCCCACCTGCGCTCGCTGCAGGCCGGCCATCTGACCGACGTCGAGACCGGCGACCAGCACACCGTGAAGCCCTGGTTCAACGGCAAGCTCGACGTTGCACCCCCGGTCATCGATCTGACGGCGCAGGGTTTTACCCTGATCGGCGGCCGCCTCGACTACATCAACGGCCGGCCGGTCGGCTCGATCGTCTATCGGCGGCGTAAACATCTCATAAATTTGTTCGTGGCGCAGCCATTGGGCGCTGCCACGCCAAGTCCCAGGGACGAGAGCGTCCAGGGCTTCAATGTCCGTCATTGGCGCGAGGAGGGTCTTGATTTCTGGGCCGTCAGCGACATCGACGTCGCCGAACTCGACGAATTCGGCGACAGGATCGCGGCCGCGATGCGCGCGCCGGCCGGGCCGTCCTGAAGCGCCGGGACGGAGCCGGCGGCCGCGCCGGTGCTATCTGTTTAACTTAGATTGTTCACACAACCCGCAATGATCCCGTATACCATTGCGAGCATGCTTCGCCATCTCGCCTCGGCTGTCGGCCTCACATTGATCGGCATCGTGCTCAGCGCTCCGGCCTCGCGGTCGGAGCCGCAGGCGGTCAAGCTCGACCCGGTCAAGTCCGACTTGGTCGTGGTCGACTTGGTCATGGTCGACTACAAATTCATGCCGAACCACCTCACCTTCCGGCACGATGTGCATTACCGGGTGCACCTGGAAAACCACGGCAAGGAGACTCACGAAGTCACCGCGCCGACCTTTTTCGCCACCGCTGCGATCGACAATCCCGAGGTGCTCAACCGCGAGCATACCGAAGTGGTGATGCAGCCCGGCGACGTCAAAGATCTCCTCCTTACCGCCCATAAGCCGGGAACCTACGATCTGCGCTGCTCCGACCACGATTGGAACGGCATGGTCGGCGGCATTACCGTCGAATAACGCGGACCGGCAGTACCGCGCGGCGGGCGCTCCGCCTGCGAGCCGCCGTTCTGGGCAAGCGGCCGCAACAACGTGAGGCATCCCGGGCGGCCCGCCGAATCGGCAGACCGCAACGCCGGCGGCGCCGCACACCACGATCTCGCCCAAATTTGCCGGCGCCGCGCCGCCGGCGGCCGTTAAAGGCTTGGCAAGGCTGAGCGCCGCCGCCGCCTCGCGAAAGACATTTTGTGGCGGCACCATTCTTGCTTAGAAGCATTATCGGAGGGGCGCTTCTGGGCGGGCTTCAACGGAAGACCTGGAAAAGGAGTCGCCAATGTGTGACTTTAGCCTTCAAAGCGTTCGGTCGCGACCCGCGCAAGTGGGCGACAAGCTCGTAACTCAAGATTTCGGGACGGGGACACGCGGGTTCGCCGCCTCGGACGATCGCGGCCTGGCAGTCTGTGTCCTGCCGGGGACGGAGCTGGCCTTCGCCGACAATGTGGCGTGCCTGCCGGCCGGCCTGCTCGGCTGGAAGACCAAGACCATGGCCCACAAGACGGCCATCTTCCGCCAAGTCAACAAGGACAAGATGGCAGCCCATCACGACGCGCTGGAGTTTCCCGATGGGCACACCGTGCTGCTGACCTTGCTGTGCGAGGGCCAGGCAGCCACCGTGCTGCAGCTACCGGCCAAGCCGACGACGGCGCAAGAGGCCCGCGAGCAGGAGCGGGTCGGCTACGTCGGCTGAATCGTGTTTGCCGCTCTGACAGCCAGAGTCGCTAAAGCATGATCCGGAAAAGCCGGCCCGCGGACGTGATCCGAGGGTGGAAACCGGTTTTCCGAAAGGATCATCCCGCTCTAGCGCATAAGATCGAGCACCGGCCGCCGCGCGGCGGCCGGTGTTTTTCGCTCGTCGCCGTCCGTCATGGCCGAAGCCGCCACATCACGTTGTCGGGCCGGTCGAGGCCGGGGCGAAGCAACGCACGCCCTTGTCCATGATGCGTTGGCTGTCGGCGACCAGGCGCCGGCTGTCTTCGCTGCACATGCTCATCCATTCGTTCAGCCATTCGTGATACGCAGTGAACGCATCGGGCACCGACTGCGCCGCGGTCAACTTGCTCGGCAGCCCGAACGCATGCTCGGCCTCGGACGTCACCCGCGCCACCCAATCGCGGCTGATGTCATGCAGCACGTCGAACATTTCCGTCTGCAGGCGCAACGCGGTCTTGACGTTGCCGACGCCCATCTCGCCGAATTGGGCGTACGATTGGGCTTGCTGCCGGGCCTGCTCGGCGGCGTATTCGGTGCTCCTGGTGGTCTGCTTGCGAACGTTGTCGGTGAACGTCTTGGTGTCTGACATGATGGGCTGCTCCGCTGCTGGTTGCGCCGTTCAAGCCACGCCGCCACCGCCGCCTTTGCTATCGGCATCCGGGTAGCGCCCACCCTCAATACCTTTATTATAGGCCGTTCCCGCGCATGGTGAAGGGCACACATACGGAACGGCGATGCCGTGCCCGCGTTTTGTCACAATACACCGGCGGTTTTGATCGAAGTTGCGTCGGGAACGGCGATTTTCTTGTCATGAATTTTTGCCCATGAACGATTCGGAACAGCGCATCGAACCGGATAATGCGGCGCGCTCGGCGGACGCGGCGCCGCAAAGCGACCGCGTCACGTTGCCGCCGACCGGCTCACTGTTCATCAAGGTGTTTCCCTCGATCATGCTGCCGATGTTCCTCGCGGTGGCGGATCAGACCATCGTCGCCACCGCGTTGCCGGCCATCGCCTCGAGCCTCGGCGAGATCGAGCGCGCCTCCTGGGTCGTGGTGTCGTACCTGATCGCCAACACCATCGCGGCGCCGGTCTATGGCCGGCTCGGCGACACCTTCGGCCGCCGCGGCATGATGTTCGTGGCGCTGGCCGTCTTCGTCGCCGGCTCGGTGTGCTGTGCATTGGCGCCCAATATCGAGTTGCTCACCGCGGCGCGCGTGCTGCAGGGCTTTGGCGGCGGCGGCCTGATGACGTTGTCGCAGGCGCTGATCGGCGAAGCGATCCCGCCGCGCGAGCGCGGCCGCTATCAGGGCTACCTCGCCGGCATCTCGGTGAGTTCGAGCACCTTCGGCCCGGTCGCCGGCGGCTATCTCACCCAGGCGTTCGGCTGGCCGGCGATTTTCTGGATCAACGTGCCGCTCGGCGCGGTCGCGGCGGCGCTGGTGTTGCGGCTCGAAGCGCGCCCCGGCGACCGCCGCCGCACCACCTTCGACGTGCCGGGCCTGGTGCTGTTCATCATGTTCGTCAGCCCGGTGATCCTGGCGCTCGAGCAGGCGCAGCGCATGGACGCGCGGACCCTGCCGATGGCGCTCGGGCTGTTGGCGTTCGGCGTGTTCTCGCTGGTGCTGCTGATCTGGCAGGAGAAGCGCAACACCTCGCCGCTGCTGCCGCCGCGGCTGTTCCGCCAGGCCTCGATCTGGCGCGGCGACGGGCTCGCCGCCTGTCACGGTGCGGCGCTGGTCTCGCTCATCACCTTCGTGCCGATCTATCTGCGCGCGGTGCGCGGTGCATCGCCGGCCGAGACCGGACTGTTGCTGCTGCCGCTCACCTTCGGCATCGGCATCGGCTCGATGATCACCGGCCAACTCGTCACCAGGACCGGCCGCACCGCGATCTATCCGACCTGGGGCCTGATCGCGGCGACAATCGGCCTCCTGGTCCTGGCCGTCGAGATTCCGCATTTCCACGTCGGCCAGTTGCCGTGGGTGTTCGGCTTCATCGCGCTGTTCATGGGCAGCGTCATGGCGGTGGTGCAAATCACCGTGCAGACCGTGGCCGGACCGCGCATGCTCGGCACCGGCGCCGCCATGGTGCAGTTCTCCCGCTCGGTCGGCGCCGCCATCGGCACCGCGACCGTCGCCGCGGTGCTGTTCTCGATTCTGGCGCTGACCGACCGGCAGACCGCGGGCCTGTTCGGCGCCATCATCGAACAGGGCCCCGATGCCATCGCGTCGCTGCCCGCGGCGCGGCAGGCGGTCATCCAATCGGAAATCGCCGACGCCTTCCGCGCCGCCTTCATCACCATCGCGTTGTTCACCAGCGCCGGCACCTGGCTGGCGTGGTCGATGCCGCTGCGCCGGCTCTAAAGCGGGATGAGTTTTGCTCGAATCGTCATCCCGCTCCGGCCTCTTGCTTGCGCATGATCTTTTCCGAAAACCGGTTGCCACTTGTCGGGATCATGCTTTAGCCTTTTGCTTGCGCATGATCTTTTCCGAAAACCGGTTGCCACTTTTCGGGATCATGCTTTAGCCTTTTGCTTGTGCATGATCTTTTCCGAAAACCGGTTGCCACCCTCGGATCAAGTCCGACGGCCGGCTTTTTCGGGATCGTGCCCTCGCAACGCCATTGCGGCGCGCGCCGGCACGCGGCAAACTCGCAGCCGCGTTTCCCGCCCGGCCGCAGCGCAGCACCATAAGCGCGTTCACGCGCGTCTTGCGCGCGCTATGGCGATGCGTTGCAGAGCGGGGATCGTCACGAGCGCCGAGTCCGGAGCGATCCGGATCAGCGGTGCATCGCTGCGTGTCGCACGACATCCGGACAACAATGAAATGACCAAGATCCTTTTGATCCGCCACGGCCACGTCGACGGCATCAAACCCGAGCGCTTTCGCGGCCGGCAGGAAGTGGCGCTGACCGCGCGCGGGCGCGCCGAGGCGCAGGCGGTGGCGCGACGCGTCGCCGCCGCTTGGCGGCCGAAAATAATTTACACCAGTCCCATGGGCCGCTGCGTCGAGACCGGCGCCGCCATCGCCAGGGCGTGCGGCGCGCCAGCCGAAATCTGCAACGATCTCGCCGACATCGACTATGGCGCTTGGCAGTTCAAGACCTTCGCTGACGCCAAAAGCGCCGATCCGGCGCTGTTTGCCGCCTGGTTCGCGACGCCGCAGCTCGTCCGCTTCCCGAACGGCGAGTCGCTGCAGGACCTCACGGCGCGCGTCGCGAATGCGCTGCGGCTGGTGCTGGCGCGCCACGCCGACGACACCGTGGTGCTGGTCGGCCATGACAGCGTCAACCGGGCGCTATTGACGCAAGTTCTCGATCAGCCGCTGTCGGCCTATTGGCGGATCGCGCAATCGCCATGCTGCCTCAACGAGATCGACATCGGCGGCGGCGGCAGCACCGCGCAACGCATCAACGAGACGGCGCATCTGGAGGGTTTGGCGCCATGAACTTCGTCGGCCGCTCGGTGCCGCGCCTGGAGGACTTTCCGCTCGTCACCGGCCGGGGCCGCTTTGCCGCCGACATCTCGTTCGCCCATCAAGTGCACATGCGCGTGGTCCGCTCGCCGCACGCCCACGGACGCATCCGCGCCGTCGACACGAGCGCCGCGCGCAAGGTGCCCGGCGTCGTCGCGGCATGGACGGCGGCCGACGTCGCCGACATTCCACCGATCGACTTTCGCCTCACCCGCATCGAAGGGCTCGATCCGTATCGCCAGCCGATCCTGGCCAAGGACTACGTGCGCTACGTCGGCGAGCCGGTCGCCGTGGTGTTCGCCGCCGATCCATACAGCGCCGAGGATGCTGCCGACCTCGTCACCATCGACGTCGAGCCGTTGCCGGAGCTGCTCGACGCCGATGCACCGCCCGCCCCGTTCGATGCCGGCCATTCCACCGAGGTCGCACTCGTCCGCAAGAGCTATGGCGATATCGACGAAGCGTTCGCCGCCGCGCACGCCGTCGTCACGCTCGATCTGAAAATCGGCCGCCACAGCGGCGTGCCGATGGAGACGCGCGGCGCCATCGGCCGCGTGGCGCGCGGCATTCTCGAGCTGCACGGCGCGGCAAAAGTGCCGCACTGGAACCGCGACGCGCTGGCCCGCCTGCTCGGCCGCGAGCCGTCGAGCATGCACCTCTACGAAGGCCATGTCGGCGGCGGTTTTGGCGTGCGCGGCGAAATCTATCCCGAGGACGTCCTGGTCTGCGTCGCCGCCTTGCGGCTCGGCCGGCCGGTCAAGTGGATCGAGGATCGCCGCGAGCATCTGATGGCGTGCAACCATTCGCGCCAGCAGCATTTCCGCGTCCGCGCCGCGGTTGACGCCGAAGGACGCCTGCGCGCCATCGACGGCGAATTCTTCCACGACCAGGGCGCGTATGTGCGCACCCACGCCGCGACCGTGCCCGATCTCGCCGCCGCCATGCTGCCGGGCCCCTATCGCATGGCCGCCTATCGCATGGTCGGCCGCATCCGGCTCACCAACAAGACGCCGTGCGGCACCTATCGCGCGCCGGGCCGTTACGAGAGCACGTTCGTGCGCGAGCGGCTGATCGACGCCATTGCCGCCAGGCTCAAGATCGATCCGGTCGACATCCGCCGCCGCAATCTGATCGGCAAGAGCGAGATGCCCTACGTGCTCGGCTTCGACACGCTCGGCACCGAGATGACCTACGATTCCGGCGATTACGCCGGCCTGCTCGACAAGGCGCTGGCGAAGGTCGGTTGGGACAGGCTGCAGGCGGAGCTGCGCCGCCGTCGCGCGGCCGGCGAAACCGTCGGCGCCGGGCTCGGCGTCTTTGTCGAGAAAAGCGGCCTCGGGCCGTTCGACGGCGTGCGCGTTGGCGTCGATACCAGCGGCGCGGTCGAGGTCGTGACCGGCGCCGCCTCGGTCGGCCAGGGCGTCGAGACCGCGGTGGCGCAGATTTGCGCCGACGCGCTCGGCGTCGACTACCGCAAAATCCGCGTGGTGCACGGCCAGACCGATCGCATCGCCTACGGCATGGGCGCGTTCGCGTCCCGCGTCACCGTGATGACCGGCGAAGCGACCCGCATCGCCGCGACCAAGGTGCGCGACAAGGCGATTACGGCCGCGGCGTCGCTGCTGCAATCGGCGCCGGACACGCTCGACGTCGTCGACGGCAAGGTGGTGCGCAAAGCCGCGCCGCAGGGGCCGTCGGTGACGCTCGGCGAAATCGCCCGCGCGCTGGCGCCGGCGTCGAAGCTGCTCGGCGACGCCCTGCCCGGCCTGTCCGCCGAAGGCTGGTTCGAGTCGCAGCACATGACCTATCCTTACGGCGTGCATCTCGCCGTGGTGCGGATCGATCGCGGCAGCGGCGCCGTTGCGGTCGAGCGCTTTCTGGTCGCCTACGACATCGGCCGCGCCGTCAACCCGATGCTGGTGGAGGGCCAGATTTCCGGCGGCGTAGCGCAAGGCCTCGGCGGCGCGCTGTTCGAGGAATTCCGCTACGACGCCCGCGGCGAGCCGCTTGCCGTCAGCTTCGCCGATTATCTGATGCCGACGGCGCGCGAAATCCCGCCGATCGACATCGTGCTCAGCGAGGACGCGCCGAGCCCGCTCAATCCGCTCGGGCTGAAAGGCGCCGGCGAAGGCGGCGCCAACGCGGTCGGTGCCGCCGTCGCGGCCGCGATCGACGACGCGCTCGGCCGGCCCGGCGCGGTGACCGAGCTTCCAGTGACGCCGCAGCGCTTGCGCGCGCTGCTCTGCCCGCGGCAATCCGGCTGACGGACTATTTGTACTTCGCCGCCGTGTCGAACGCGGTCTTCACCGCGGCATTCAAGTCGGGCTTCGATTTCGACAGGTCGTCGGCGATCGAGGAAATCTTGCCGAGCATCTCGGCCTGGTCGGCCGGCGGCAGACGGACGGCGCTGCCGCCCGATTTCGTCCAGATCTCCCGCTGCTCGTCGAAGAACTGGTCGACGAACGGCACGATGTCGGCGGACACCGTGGCGGCGTCGTCGCGGACGATCTTCTGCAGGTCGCCTGGCAGGCCGTCGACCCATTTCTTGCTGAGCATGGTGATCGACGACACGTAAGGCTGGTCGGTCTCGGTGACGTATTTCGCCACGTCGATATAGTGCAGCGTGGTATACTGGGTCATGGTGGTGAGCGAGCCGTCGAGCGCGCCCTGCTGCATGGCCGGCAGCACGTCGGCGAGCGTCATCGCGATCGGCGAGCCGCCCATGCGCTTGATCAGCTCGAGCTGGAACGGCGAGGCCAGCACGCGGATTTTCAGGCCGGCATAGTCCGACAGCCGCTGAATCTGCTTCTTGGTGATGATCGAGGACGGGCCGATCGGATAAATGCCGGCGCCGACCAGGCCCTTGTTGCTGCCCAGTCCGAGCATCAGCCCGGTGATGGTCGGGTCCTTGATGGTGCGTTCGTACTGCGCGCGGCTGGTGAACAGGCCGGGCGCGCTGAGCGCCTCGTAGCGCTCGTCGACGCCGACCAGAAACTCGGGCGGCCCGGTCCAGCCCTGGACCGCGCCGAACTGCACGCCCTCGATCTGCCGCGGAATGGTGCCGAGCTGGCTCGCCGGATAGATTTCGGCCTTGATGCGGCCGCCGGAATCCTTCTCGACGGCGGTTGCGAAGCGTTTCAGCCACTCGTGCTGGGTGTCGTTCACCGTCGCCGTCGACAGCTTCATCGTGATCGGCGCCGGCGCCTGCGCGGACGCCGGCGGCGCCAGGGCCACGAGCGCGGCGAGCGCCGCCAAGCTTGCAAAAACCACGGCCGTTACGGTGTTCACAACGGTTGCCGCGCGCTGTTTCATAGCTTTTTCCCTCACTGATCGCAGCCGAGTGTGCCGGAGCGGCGCGGTGCGATCAATGGACAGCGTGCCACAGTGGCGCAGATGCTCCATCCACGATTCGACCGGAAAAGTCGCGACCATGCGGCCAGGTTGAGCGGCGTCCTCGAATATGTCCCAGGCATAGGCGCCGCCCGCCGATCGGACCATGCGGCAAGACGATAGCGTGGCCTGGATTCGGGTGGGTTCCGCCCCGGACGCGCTGCTACTATCGGCGAACCATCGCGTTGGAAACTGCATCATGAGCGCTGCCCTGAAAGTCGCCGCCAGGCAAAAATCCGCCGAACAACGCATCGACGGCTACGATTGGAACACGATCGGCGCGGAACTGCAAAATTTCGGCTGCGCCGTGGTGCCGGAACTGTTGACCGCACGCGAATGCGCCGAGATCGCCGCGCTCTATCCGCACGAAGAGCATTTCCGCAGCCGCGTCCACATGGCACGCCACGGCTTCGGCAAGGGCGAGTACCGCTATTTCAAATACCCGCTGCCGGCGCTGATCGCCGCGCTGCGCACCGCGCTTTACCCCCACGTCGCGGCTATCGCCA
>JASHQO010000197.1 GCA_030039105.1 Xanthobacteraceae bacterium | reverse complement strand
CGAGCTGCAATTGCAGCAGCCGCACGTAGTGCGACTGGAAACCCGGCCGCCGAACCTCGAAGGCGAGGGCCAGATCACCATGCGCGACCTGGTGCGCAATTGCCTGCGCATGCGACCGGAACGGATCATCGTCGGCGAGGTGCGCGGCCCGGAAGCCTTCGACCTGCTGCAGGCGATGAACACCGGCCACGACGGCTCGATGGGCACGCTGCACGCCAACATGCCGCGCGAGGCGCTGTCCCGCCTGGAATCCATGATCACCATGGGCGGCTATGCGTTGCCGTCGCGCACCATCCGCGAGATGGTCTGCGCCTCCATCGACGTCGTCGTCCAGGCGGCGCGCCTGCGCGACGGTTCGCGCCGCATCACGCACATCACCGAGGTGATGGGCATGGAAGGCGACGTCATCATCACCCAGGACATCTTCACCTACGAGTTCCTCGGCGAAGATGCCAACGGCAACCTGATCGGACAGCATAAATCGACCGGCATCGGCCGGCCGAAGTTCTGGGAACGCGCGCGCTACTACGGCGAGGAACAGCGCCTTGCCGCCGCGCTCGACGCCGCAAACCTCGATCACCAGCCGGCGACGAGGACGTAGCGCCATGGAAACCTACGTCCTGTTCTTGATGGTGGCGGTCGCGATCGGCGGCGTGGCCTGGGTGTTCGTCTATCCGATCCTGTCCGGCGAGCGCAAAGCCGAGCAGCGGATGGCGAGCGTGGCGCGCACCGAGCCGGCCGTGGCGCGGCCGACCCGCGTAGCGCAGAAGACGCGGCGCGACCAGGTCGAGGGCACGCTCAAGGAGCTCGAGGAGCGGCAGAAGAAGGCCAGGCGCGTGCCGCTGTCGGTCAAGCTCACGCAGGCCGGGCTCGACTGGTCGAAGCGCCGCTTCATGGTCGCCTCCGGCGTGCTCGGCTTCGTCGCGTTCCTGCTGTCGATGCTGCTCGGCATCGGCCTATTGCCCGGGCTCGCCTTTGCCTTTGCGGCGGGCTGCGGCTTCCCGCTGTGGCTGTTGAAATTCCTCAAGAAGCGGCGCGAGGCGAAATTCCTCAACAATTTCCCCGACGCCGTCGACGTCATCGTCCGCGGCATCAAGGCCGGCCTGCCGCTGCTGGACAGCCTCAAGCTGATTGCCGCCGAATCCGAGGAGCCGATCCGCAGCGAAATCCGCGGCATCATCGAGACCCAGACCGTCGGCATCCCGCTCGGCGAAGCGTGCCTGCGGCTCTACGAGCGCATGCCGGTCGCCGAAGCGAACTTTTTCGGCATCGTCGTCTCCATCCAGCAGCGCGCCGGCGGCAATCTCTCGGAAACGCTCGGCAACCTGTCGCGAGTGCTGCGCGACCGCAAGAAGATGAAGGCCAAGATTCAGGCGATGTCGATGGAGGCGAAAGCTTCCGCCGCCATCATCGGCTCGCTGCCGCTCGTGGTGATGGGTCTCGTCTATTTCAGCAGTCCCGCCTACATCGAGCTGCTGTGGACCGAGCCGCTCGGCCGCCTCATGATGGCGGGCTGCGGCACCTGGATGGCGATCGGCATCTTCGTCATGCGCAAGATGATCAACTTCGATTTCTAGGAACGCGCCGTCATGCTCAGCTTCGCGATGTCGCTCGATCCGCGGGTCATGACGATGTTTTTCGCCGGCATCGCCGCGGTGGCGACGGTGCTGACGCTGGCGATGCCCTACCTGGTCAATGACACGCTCGCCAGGCGGATGAGGGCGGTGGCGCTCGAGCGCGAGAAGATCCGCCAGCGCGAGCGCGAGCGCATAGCGCAGGGCAACAGGGCGCAGCTACGGCAATCGCCGAAGCAGTACATGAAGACGGTGGTCGACAACTTCAACCTGTCGAAGTGGGTCGGCCAGGAGGCGGCGCGCGCCATGCTGGTGCAGGCCGGCTATCGCGGCCAGGCGCCTTACGTCACTTATCTGTTCTTCCGCATGGCGATGCCGATCGCCATGCTGCTGGCGTCGCTGTTCTACATCTTCATCGTGCTCGATCTCGACTATCCGCCGATGATCAAATTCGCCATGTCGATCGGCTGCGCCTATTTCGGCATGCAGAGCCCGAACCTGTTTCTCAAGAACAAGATCCAGCGCCGCCAGCTCTCGCTCAAGCGCGCGTTCCCCGACGCGCTCGATCTGCTGCTGATCTGCGTCGAGTCCGGCATGTCGGTCGAAGCCGCGTTCCGCAAGGTCAGCGAGGAGGTCGGCGGCCAGTCGGTGGCGCTGGCCGAGGAATTCACCCTGACCACGGCGGAGCTGTCCTACCTGCCGGATCGGCGCCAAGCCTACGACAACCTGGCGCAGCGCACCGGCCTCGAAGGCGTCAAGGCGGTGTCGCTGGCGTTGCAGCAGGCGGAACGCTACGGCACGCCGCTCGGCACCACGTTGCGGGTGCTGGCTCAGGAAAATCGCGACATGCGCATGTCGGAAGCCGAGAAGAAAGCCGCCGGGCTGCCGCCGAAGCTCACGGTGCCGATGATCGTGTTCTTTCTGCCGGTGCTGTTCGTGGTGATTCTCGGCCCGGCCGCGATTCGCGTGATGTCGCTGCATTAGAGCGGCGCCGCTTCGGCCGGTCGCTGCCGTCGTCACACAAAAGCGAAGCAATCCAGCGGCTGCATAAGCCATCCGGATTGCTTCGTCCCCGACGCTCCTTGCAACGACGAAACGGTCAGCCGGTGTCGCCCGAACGTGCCGTGGACGGCTTCTGCGTTTTCGGCGGCTTCTCGACCTGCTTGTCGATCTGGCCGCGGCTCGCCAGCATCTTGCGCAAATAGACGATATTGGAGGCGGCTTCCTCGGGCGGCAGATCGGCGCCGGCGATCTGCTCGGCTTCGGCGAACCGGCCCTGCAGGCCGACCACCAGCGCGAGATTCTGCCGCACCCGCGGATCTGTTGGCTTGTTGGCCGCGGCGCGCCGCAGCGTCGCTTCGGCGTCGGGCAGGTCCTTCGACAGCGCGTAGGACAGGCCGAGATTGGACAGCACCGAAGGCTCGTCCGGCACGATCTTGAGCGCGGTGAGATAATAGCGCTGCGCTTCCTCGTGGCGGCCCATCTGGTCGAGCACCGCGCCTTGCGCCGAGAGCACGTGCCAGTCGGGCTGATCGGGCGAATGGGCACGGCCGAGCACTTCGAGCGACTGCTGGTAATCGCCGGCCTCGGCCAGCGCCCGGCCGTATTCGCCGAGCACGGTCTTGTTGTGCGGGTTTTCCATCGCCAGCCGTTCCAGCACGGCGACGGCCTGGGCGCGTTGGCCGGTGGCGCGCAGCGCCTGGGCATAGCGCAAGGCGTATTCCACCTTGCCGGGTTCGGCGCGGTATTGCTGGCCATAGACCTCGAGATCGCGCTGCCAGGCCGCGTCCGGCTGGTAGGACGGAGCGAGCGCGATGGCGGCGGCGGGAGGCTCGGTCGGTTGGGTGGTCTGGCAGCCGGCCGCCGCGACCGCGATCGCCGCGATCAGGGAGGCGGACGCCAGAACGCGCGTGGGGCAAGGCCGGGTCGGACGCATTGGGTGCCGTTCCGCAGGGTCGGCCAGCAATAGAACGTTAACCCTAACGAGACGTTAACGCCGCGGCGGACCCGCATGCCGCAGCGGCTTTGGGCCTGCCCGGCTTCGGGCCATGGGAATTTGGCTCTGGCATGAGGTGGCGCGAAATCGCGGCGTCAGGCCGGGACGGTGACGGCTATCGTTTCGGGCAGGACATAGCCGGCATTGTCGCCCTTCGGCCGGTCGCCGGCGATGGCGTGGCCCTCGACCATGTAATGCACGGCTTCGGCGATGTTGGTGGCGTGGTCGCCGATGCGCTCGATGTTCTTGGCGCAGAACAGGTAGTGGATGGACAGCGAGATGGTGCCGGGATCTTCCATCGTATAGGTGAGCAGCTCCCGGGACAGCGACACGTAGAGCGCGTCGACCTCCTTGTCGCCCTGCCAGACCCGCAGCGCGCTGCGCGGGTTGCGATCGACGAAGCTGTCGAGCACGACGGCGAGCTGCGCCGCCACCAGCGTCGCCAGGTGACGCAGGCCGCGCATCAGCGTGCGCTGCGAGTTCTCGCTCGACACCGCGATGACGCGCTTGCCGACGTTCTTGGCGAGATCGCCGATCCGCTCCAGGTCGTTGGCGATGCGCAGCATGGCGACCAGCGCGCGCAGGTCGAACGCCATCGGCTGCCTGAGCGCGATGGTGGCGACGGCTTTCTCCTCGATCTGGCGCTGGAAGCCGTCGACGGTCTCGTCGAGCTCGATGACCCGGCGCGCCAGGTCGACGTCGTGGCGCGCCAGGGCGTCGATGGCGTCGGTCACCTGCTTCTGCGCCACGCCGCCCATTTCGGCGACCATCTGCGTGACCTTGATCAGGTCGCTGTCGAACACGCGTGTGGTGTGATCGGAGACATTCATGATCTGATCGCAGCTATTGGCGCTTGCCGTCGCCGCGGTTACGCGATCCAGCCGGCGGAACAAAGCATGTTTAACGCCTTGATGATTCTACGATTCGTGCGTGACGATGCGATGACATCGGCGGTGCAATTTGATCAAACAACCGTGGCCGTGCGGCGCAAAATCCGCGCCGCGAATCGTCAGGCTGTCACACCGAGGCGTCAATAACAGCGAATCGATTCGGCAGGGTCATCGGCATGACGTTTCCCGCGCTGCCATCGGTTTTGGTCGAGACGATCGGCGCCGCCGGCGCCGTGCTGACTACGGTGTGCTGGGTGCCGCAGGCGACCAAGATCGTCCGCGAGCGCGACACGCGGGCGATTTCGCTGCCGGGAACCGCGCTGTGCGTCATCGGCGTGCTGTTGTGGCTGGTCTACGGCCTGGCGATCGTCGACGGGCCGCTGATCGGCTCGAGTGTCGTGACGCTCGCCGTGACCTCGATCATCCTGGCGTTGAAAATCCGTCACGGCTAGTAGCCCGGATGGAGCGCAGCGCAATCCGGGGCGGCCCCAAAGCTCGCACGCCGTTCCCGGATTTCGCTGCGCTCCATCCGGGCTACTTACGTCGACGGGCCGCTGATCGGCTCGAGTGTCGTGACGCTCGCCATCACGCCGATCATTTTGGTGTTGAAGATACGGCACGGCTAGTAGCCCGGATGGAGCGCAGCGCAATCCGGGGCGGCCCCAAAGCTCGCACGCCGTTCCCGGATTTCGCTGCGCTCCATCCGGGCTACTTAATCGTACACCGTCTCGACGTAGTGCCCGGAATCGACGACCGCCTCGATGACCGTCGGGCCTTCCGCCGCGAGCGCTTGCTTCACCGCGTCTTCGAGCGCTTCGGCGCTGCGCACGCCGTGCGCCGGCACGCCGAAATAATGTGCGGGCGGCTCGCGATACTCCTCTTGCTGAAGTTCCGTGCCGTAGAGCGGCAACCGCCGCCGGATCTGCTTGACCTTGATGAGCGCCAGCCATCTGTCGTCGAGCACGACGATGGGCAGCGTCAGCCCGAGGCGCTTGGCGGTCGCAACCTCGCCGCAGGTCATCTGGAAGCAGCCGTCGCCGATCAGGCAGATGACGGGGAGCTCGGGCCGCGCCAGCTTGGCGGCGATGGCCGCCGGCAGGCCAAAACCCATGGCGGACCAGCCGTTGGTGATCAAGAACGTCTTCGGCGCGTGCGCCGTCCACTGGCTGGCGATCTGATGGGTGTGGGCACCGACGTCGAACGCCAGCACGCCGTCGCCGGGCAGCGCGCGCCGCACGGCGTCGATCGCGGCGTGCGCGGTGAAGGCTTCGCTCGCCGGCCGCAGCGCTGACTGGAAAGCTTTGCGCTGCGCCGCAACGTCGTCGGGCAGCCACGCGTTCGGCGTCGCCTGCCGTGCGGCAAGCCGCGCCAGCGACGAGGCAATATCGCCGACGACCTGATGGACGAGCTTGACGGACGGCGCGACGTCGGCCGGCTCGATGTCGATCTGAACGAGCGGCACGTCGCCGATCCAGGCCTCATATTCGACCTCGACGGTGTCGTAGCCGAGCCCGACGATGAGATCGGCGGAGCGCAGCGCGCGGCGCTGCACCTGGCGGCAGGCGCGCTCGATGCAGCCGAGCGCGAGCGGGTGATCCTCGTCGACCATGCCCTTGGCCATGGTCGTGGTGGCGAACGGCAGATGGAAATGCTCGATCGCGCGGCGCAGCAGCGCCGGGTTCGCCATGCGCATGGCCGAAGCGCCGATGATGGCGATCGGCCGCTGCGCCGCATCGATCAACTCGGCGGCGCGCTCCACGGCGGCGTCGGCGGCGCGCGCCGGCAGCGACGGCGGCGCGAAAGCCGGCACCGGCTCGTTGGTCTCGGCGAGCGCCACGTCTTCCGGCAAATCGAGATGCACCGGCCCTTGCGGCTCGCTCAACGCCAGCTTGATGGCGCCGGCGAGCGTGGCGCCGATTTCGCCGCGGCGCAGCCGCACGGTCGCCTTGGCGATCGGCTTGAACAGCGCGTGGTGGTCGATCCACATCTGGATGCGCCGGCCGAGCTGGTCGGTGTTGAGGTTGCAGGTGATGGCGATCAGCGGCGAGCGGTCGAGATAAGCGCAGCCGATGCCGGTCGCGAGATTGGTGGCACCGGGGCCAAGCGTGGCAATGCAAAATCCCGGCGCGCCGGTGAGGCGCCCGGTGACGTCGGCGGCAAAGCCCGCGGAACCCTCGTGCGCGGTGAGCACGAAGTCGACGCCGCTCTTGCGCATCGCCTCCATCAGCGGCAGCACGTTGCCGCTCGGAATGCCGAAGCCGCGCGTGACGCCGGCGCCGCGCAACGTGGCGACGATCAGATCGGCATTGTTCATGGGGTGGTGCGACGGCGCTGCATGCGGCAAACGTTATCGCACACTTCCGAGCCCCGTCGAAAGTTGTTAGCGTCGGCGCCGCAAAGGCAAGGGGAAGCAATGAAAGCGCGATCGCATGTGGCGCGGCGCCGCGTTGTCGAGCGGCCGCTCGACAAGGGTTTCGTCGACGACCTGGTCGCCGCCAACCGCACCTTGGCGCGGCTCAATGTGCTCGACGCCTTCGGCCACGTCAGCGTGCGCGACCCGCGCAACCCACGCCGCTACGTCATCTCGCGCTCGATCGCGCCCGAATCGGTGACCGCGGCGGACATTCTGGTGCTCGATCTCGACAGCCAGCCGGTCGATGCCAAGGACGAGGGCAAGCTGCTCTACCGCGAGCGCTTCATCCACGGCGAAATCTACAAGGCGCGGCCCGACGTCAATGCCGTCGTGCACAGCCATTCGCCGACCGTGGTGCCGTTCACGGTGACCCGGGCGAAACTGCGGCCGCTGCTGCACAATGCCGGCTTTCTCGGCCTCGGCGTGCCGCTGTTCGAGATCCGCCAAAGCGTCGGCGACGGCACCGATCTGATGATCCTGACGCCTGGTCTCGGCAAGGACCTCGCCCAAAAGCTCGGGCCCGACGCCGCCGTGGTGCTGATGCGCGGCCACGGCGATTCGGTGGTCGGCCCGTCGCTGCCCAATGCCGTGTTCCGCGCCTATTACACCGAGATCAACGCGCGGCAGCAGCTCGCCGCCATCACCATCGGCGGCCCGATCAATTTCATGACCCGGGCCGAGGCGCTGACCGCGAGCACCGCCATGCTCAACGCCTCGGCGCGGCCGTGGGCGCTGTGGCGCAAGATGGCGCTCAAGGGACAGTGAGCCAATGACGAAGCGCGCGATGGCACGGCTGTCGATGGCGGCGCTGTTTCTGCTTGCCGCCGCCGCCGGCGTCCGCGCCGATCCGGTCGCCGACTTCTATCGCGGCAAGACCATCCGCATGCTGGTCGGCTACGGTCCCGGCGGCGGCTACGATCTTTATGCCCGGCTGGTCGCGGAATTCCTGCCGCAACATCTGCCCGGCACGCCGCAGATCGTGGTCGAGAACATGCCCGGTGCCGGCAGCATCGGCGCCGCCAAATACATGGCCGAGGTGGCGCCGCGCGACGGCACCGTGCTCGGCAGCGTGGCGCAGACGCTGGCGCTCGACAGCGCGGTCAACGGCAAGGTCGATGCCGAACACTTCCGCTATATCGGACGCGTCACGACCAACATCGACGCCGGCGCCGCGCTCGCTTCGGTCCCGATCAAATCCATCGCCGATGCACGCACCGGGGAATACACGGTCGGCGCCTCCGGCGGCGGCTCGAGCACGGAGATCTATCCGGTGGCGCTCAACGCCTATGGCGCCACCAAGTTCAGGATCGTGCGCGGCTACAAGGGCACCAACGAGATTCTGCTGGCCATGGCGCGCGGCGAAGTCGACATCGTCGGCGCCTATGGACTGCCCGGCATGCTGATCAGTCATCCGGGCTGGCTCACCGGGGGCGAGGCGACCATCCTCTATCAGGCGGCGCTGAAGCGGCACCGGCTGCTCCCTGACGTGCCGACCTTGCCGGAGCTTGCAGTGTCGGACGAGGGCCGCACCGTCCTGCGCGCCATCGCCTCGACCGCCGAGATCGGCCGCTCGATCGTCGCCGGTCCCGACGTGCCGCCGGCCCGGCTCGCGGCGCTGCGCGCGGCTTTCGTCGCCATGCTGAAGGATCCCGATTTCATCGCCGCCGGCGCGCAGCGGCATTTCATGCTCGATCCCGGCAGCGGCGAAGAGCTCGACGCCATCGTGCACGAGACTTACCGGTTGTCGGCCGACATTCGCGCCAAGATCGGCGCCATGCTCAACGCCAAATAGCCGCAAGCGCGGTCACGCCGCGGCGCGCGGACGCCGCCAAGCCGGCGTCGATTGCGCGACGTCGCGCGCGCATTGCAGGAAGCGCTCGACGATCGGATTCAGCGTCCGGTTCTTCAGCGTCACGCGTCGATCAGATCGCGCTTGCGGTATCCGAGCAGGACGCGATGCTGGCGCAGATTTCCAGCATCGGCCGCGATCTGTCGAAGGCCAGGCCGGAGCTGAACAAGGCGGTCGATCTTGTCTTTGCTGCGGCTGCGCGCAACAAGTAGAGCTGTCGCGTTCATGGAATCGCGTTGATGTTCAAGCTTTCGGTCGCCGACCTGGATTCGCCTTCGTATTTCGTCGCTACCGCGGCGGTCGAGCTCGGGTTCTTCAGGGAGGAAGGCGTCGACGTCGAGCTGATGCGCGAGTTCGGCGCGCGCAGCGGGCCGGAGCGGCTGCGCGACGGCGCGCTGCATTTCTTCGGCGGGCCGGCCTATGCGGCGACGCGGGCTTTTCCGGGCTGGCAGGGCGCGCGCTTGCTGTGCGCGTTGTCGCAGTATTCCTATTGGTTCCTGGCGGTGCGGGCCGATCTCGCGGCCAAGCGCGGCGATCTTGCCGCGCTCAAGGGCTTGCGGATTTCCTCATCCATGGAATCGCCGGTGCTGGGCTTGCGGCATCTGCTGACGGAATCGGGCTTCGACCTCGCGCGCGGCGACGTTGCGATCGTGCCGGCGCCGCCGACCCAGGCTGGCCGTTTCATGGGCTATGCCGGGGTCGAGGCGATCAAACAGGGCCTCGCCGACGGCTATTGGGGCAACGGCATGCGCGTCGCACTCGGCGAAAAGGCCGGCGTCGCCAAGCCGCACCTCGATCTGCGCCGTGGCGACGGCCCGCCGGGCGCGCGCTTCTACAATTTTGCCGCGCTGACAACGACGCAAACGTTGATCGACCAGCATCCGGAGGCCGCCGCCGGCGCGGTCCGCGCCGTCGTCAAAGCGCAAAAGGCGCTCAAAGCCGATCCTGCGCTGGCAACGGGAATTGCCGAACGCCTGTTTCCGCCCGAAGAGGTGCCGTTGATCGCCGGCCTGATCGCGCGCGATTCGCCGTTCTACGATGCAGCCATTTCGACTGAGGCGATCGACGGCCTCAATGCATTCGCCAAGGCGAGCGGCCTGATCGCCGCGCCGGTGCCCTATGAGCGCGTGGTGGCCGTGCCATTTCGCGATTTGTGGAAAAGCTGAAGCCACGACCGACGGCGGCGCCGTGGCGCCGGCATCTCCAAGGACCCGGGCTATTCCGCCGCCGGCCGGCGCGCTACCGGCCCAAGCATTTCGCGGATCTTGCGGCTGAGCTCGATGCTGGTCACCGGCTTCTGCAGCATCTGCACGCCGGGATCGAGCCGACCCTGGTGCACGATGGCGTTGCGCGAGTAGCCGGTCATGAACAGCACTTTGGTGTTTGCCTGCTCGGCTAGCAGCGCATCGGCAAGCTGGCGCCCGTTCTTGCCGGGCAGGATCACGTCGGTCAGCAGCAGGTCGAATTTGCGATCCTTGGCCAGCGCCAGTGCGCGCTCGGCATCGGGCGCTTCGGCGACGGCGTAATTGAGCCCGCGCAACACATCGACGATGTATTGCCGCACGTCGGCGTCGTCCTCGACGACCAGAATGCGCTCGCCGCTTCCAGCCTCGGTGGTCCCTACCGTCGCGTTTTCGGCCTTGGCGTTGACTGGAGCCTGGCCGATCACCCGCGGCAGATAGATTTTGACCGTCGTGCCTTCGCCGGGCTCGCTGTAGATTTTCACGTGGCCGCCGGATTGTTTGACGAAGCCGTAGACCTGACTGAGGCCGAGACCCGTGCCTTGGCCGGACGCCTTGGTTGTGAAGAACGGCTCGAACGCGTTGTCCCGCACCTCGCCGGACATGCCGGTGCCGGAATCGGTCACGGCGACGAGCGCGTATTGGCCGGGTTTGACGTCAGGGTAGGTGCGGCAATAGGCATCGTCGATGTAGCTGTTGCTGGTTTCGAGCGTCAGCTTGCCGCCCGACGGCATGGCGTCGCGGGCATTGACCGCGAGATTGAGCAGCGCGGCTTCGAGCTGGCTCTGATCGGCCGACACCGTCCATAGGCCGGCGGCGCCGATGACTTCGAGCGAAACGGCCTCGCCGAGCGAGCGCGACAGAAATTCGGAAAGATCGTTGAGCAGCCGGTTGAGATCGAGCGGGCGCGGATCGAGCGGCGCCAGGCGCGAGAACGCCAACAGCCGCTGCGTCAGCGTTGCCGCCCGGGCGGCGCCGTGCATGGCATTGCCGATGGCACGCTCGATCCTGCCCTTGGCCTCGGCGGCCCCGGTCGCGAGCTGGCGTTGCGCGGTTTCGAGATTGCCTATGATGATCGTCAGCAGGTTGTTGAAGTCGTGCGCGACGCCGCCGGTCAGGCGGCCTACGGCGTCGAGCCTCTGCACTTGCCGCATCGTTGCCTCGGCAACCTCGCGGCGGTCCTGCTCGGCATAAAGGCGCTTGGTCCGTTGCAGCACCACCAGAATGGCGCCGAACAGAAACGCCGTCGCCGGGATGCCGAAGATCAAGTGCGGAGCCATGCTGCCGATCCATTCGCTCCTGATCTGAGCGGTCTCGATCCCGACCAGGGCGTAGATCGGAAAGCCGGGGAGGCGGCGGGTGCCGCTGCGCCGCTCGACGTGATCGTTCACGGCGACGGCGGTGTAGAAACTGCCCGCCGGGTTATCCGCGATCGCCCGGTGAAAGCCGCTGCGTTCGTCGAGCCGCAGCGGCGCGGGTTTCGCCGGATACCGCGCCAGCATGGTGCCGTCGGCGCGCACCAAAGCGAATTCCAGGCCGTCGCCGCTGACAAGGTGGGAGTAGAACCGGCTGAAATCGCTCGGCAGCAACGACATCTCGATGACGCCGACGAACTTGCCGGATGCGTCGCGCCGGGCGCGATTGAAGGTGAAATAAGGCTGGCCGCCCGAGGCCGATTCGTGAATGCCGCCGATATAGATGCCCGGCGGGCCATCGCGCGGCACGGTGAAATAATCCTGGTCGCCGAAATATTCGCCTCTGGGCGCAGGATATTCGCGGGTGATGACTTGCGGATGTCCGGCCGGCCCGAAAATCCAGATCGACTGCACCTCCGGCAGCGCCGTCTGAATTTCTCGCAGCCGCTGGTGCAGATCGGCCTCGGCCGCTTCGATCTCGGCTGCCGGCCGGTTGGCGAGCACGCCGTCGATGGTGTCGAGCGCCAGATTCATCGACTGGAACACTTTGAGGGCCTGCTCCTGCATGACGTCGAGCGAGTGCCTGATTCTTTCGTCGGCCAAGGCGTGGGTGCTGCGGTAGCTCACCCAACTGGCGAAACAGAACAGCAGCAGCGGCAACAGCAGCGCGGCCGCGGCCAGAATCTGCAGCAGATGAATGGTGGTGAGGCGCGCCTTGAGGGCCGTCGGCCGATGGGCCAATGCGTTGTCCGGCGCGGCAGCTTCAGGCATGGCCGATCGGGTTCCGCGGTCGCAAGTTCCTCAGCCAACGCCGGAAGATTCGCCGCGCTCCGCGTCCGCTTCCCATGGCCATTTTCGATTTGGCAACTTCGGCTTAGCAATTTCGACTTGGCAACATCGACTTGGCAACGCGGCGGGAAGCTTACCGGGCCGCCGCCCGACTGCAAGGCTTAAAATGGCGGCGTCACACCGAGGCGTGCGCCACGCCGGCGGTCGCCTTGAGCGCATCGCCGGCGGCTTCGTAGAAGCTTGCGCCCTCCGCCAGGACGATCGATGCCGAGCGCACCGCGTGGGTCGCCGGGTCGATGCCGTCGGGCACTTTGCCGTCGGCGACGGCGCGTGCCGCCTTGGCAAGGCGCTGTCGCGCCATGATCACGCCGTTGTCGGTGGAGACCAGGTTCTCCTTGGTGCGGTCCTGGATCGGCCCGCAGCTTTCCTGAATAGCGGCGTCCTGCATGGCGATGCCCTTCACGCCGCTATAGGATTTGTGATGCTTCTGCGCCACGCGGTCGATCATGTAGTCGTTGTCTTTATTGACTACCGGGCGGAACGAGCCGGGAATCAGATTGACATGGATGCCGCCGCCGTTGCGCATCACTTCGAGCTCGTGGCCGGTAAGCTCGCGCGACGGATGGTGGGTGAAGCACCATGACATGCAGTTGTCGTCGTCGATCGGCACGAAGGCGTGGCCGTTGAGCGCGTTGTCGCCATAGGGCGGGATCATGGTGTGGAACGGCATCACCCATTGGGTGATGCGCCAGTAGAGCTTGCCGGAGCCCGCCGGCCGGCGCACGCCGATCACCATGCCGCCCTTGCTCTCGATCACCTCGAAACGCGCGTCGGTCTCGCGGGTGAACTCGGCGCCCTGGCCGACGTGGAGCGGATCGCTGCGCAGATCATGGCGATGCAGGAACGAGACGTGCACCGAGTCGATGCCGCCTTCGAGCGCCTGCAGCCAGTTGCACTCTTGCGTGCGCTTGGAGACGAAGCGGTGCGCCGGGCCGACCGTGGCCCATTCGAAATTCGGCTTTGGCGGCTGCATCTCCGGCGGCCCCATATAGAGCCAGATCACGTCGCCCATCTCGACGCACGGATAAGACGTCAGCTTGATCTTGTTGCAGAAGCCGCTCTCGGCCGGTTCCGACGGCACTTCGATGCACTGGCCGGTGACGTCGTATTTCCAGCCGTGATAGGGGCAACGCAACCCATGCGCCTCGTTGCGGCCGAACCACAGCGACACGCCGCGATGGGCGCAGAACTCATCCATCGCGCCGACGCGCCCGGCAGTATCGCGGAAGGCAAGGAGCCGCTCGCCGAGCACTTTGACCCGCACCGGCGGGCAATCGGGCGCGGGGATTTCCGACGACAGCAGCGCCGGAATCCAATAGCGCCGCAACAGCGCGCCCATGGGCGTGCCGGGGCCGGTGAGGGCGAGGAAGTCGTTCTGTGCCGATGTGGTCATGTTTCAGCTTACATCATTCACGGCTCGGTATGATATATTCGGTCGAGCCGGATCGGAACCGCGCCATGGCCAAAAAGCTCGTTCGCAATCATTCCCATTGGGGCGCCTTTCTGGCCGAAGTGGAGGATGGCCGCGTCGTCGGCGTCAGGCCGTTCGAGCGCGATCCCGAGCCATCGCCCTTGATCGAGGCAATCCCGGCGGCGGTGCATTCGCAGACGCGAATCGCGCAGCCGGTCGTGCGCGAGGGTTGGCTCAAGAATGGGCCGGCCGGCGCCGGCGCAGGCCGCGGCCGTGAGCCGTTCGTGCCGGTGTCGTGGCAGCGCGCGCTCGATCTCGTTGCCGGCGAGCTTGCCCGCGTCAAACGCGATCACGGCCACGACGCCATCATGGCCGGCTCGCAGGGTTGGGGCTCGGCGGGAATTTTCCATGAGCCGCGCGGACAGTTGCGCCGCTTCATGGGCATCTTCGGCGGCTTCATCGACCAGGTGTCGAACTACAGCTTCGGCACCGCGCTGGTGTTCCTGCCGCACGTCGTCGGCAACGCCCAGGCCTGCACCGGGCCGCTCACCTCGTGGTCGTCGATCGCGCGCCACGCCAAGCTGATGGTGCTGTTCGGCGGCGCCAATCCGAAGAACATGCAGGTGACCAAAGGCGGCATGGGCGCCCACGCCATCGGCCAGTCGCTCGCCGAATTGGCCCGCGCCGGCGTCGCGGTCGTCAATGTCAGCCCGATCCGCGAGGACGGCCCGGCCGCGGTGGCGCCGGAATGGCTGCCGATCCGTCCCGGTACCGATACCGCGCTGCTGTTGGCGCTGAGCCACACCTTGATTGCGAACGGCCTGCACGACGAAGATTTTCTCGCCCGCTACTGCACCGGTTTTCCACGCGTCGCCACCTATGTGATGGGCGAGAGCGATGGGGCGCCCAAGGACGCCGACTGGGCGGCGGCAATCACCGGCATCCCGGCCGACACCATCCGGGCGCTAGCCCGCCGCATGGCGGCAAACCGCACCATGATCAGCGCGTCATGGTCGTTGCAGCGCGCCGATCACGGCGAGCAGCCGTACTGGGCGGTGCTGCTGCTGGCGTCGTGCCTCGGCCAGATCGGCTTGCCGGGCGGCGGCTTCGGTTTTGGTTACGGCTCGGCCTCCGGCATTGCCGAGCCGCCGCCGGCATTCCGCGCGCCGGGCATGGAATCGGCGCCCAATCCGCTGTCGAGCCGCGCCATTCCGGCGGCGCGCATCGCCCAGTGCCTGCTGCATCCGGGCGAGGCTTACGACTTCAACGGCCGCAAGCAGACGTATCCAGACATCAAGCTCGTGTACTGGGCCGGCGGCAATCCGTTCCACCACCATCAGGACACCAACCAACTACGCGCCGCGTTCCGCCGGCCGCAGACCGTCGTGGTGCACGAGCCGTGGTGGACCGCGACCGCGCGCCATGCCGACATCGTGTTGCCGGCGACGACGACGCTGGAACGCAACGACATCGGATCGGCGCAGCGCGATCCGTTCGTCATCGCCATGCAGCAGGCGATCGCGCCGGTCGGCGAGGCGCGCAACGATTACGATATCTTCTGGGCGCTGGCACGGCGGCTCGGCTGCGAACACGCTTTCACCCAAGGCCGCGACGAGATGGGCTGGCTGCGTCACCTCTACGACGGCTGGCGCAACAGCGTGCGCAGCAACGCGGCCTCGATCCCCGATTTCGACCGCTTCTGGGCCGACGGCTATTTCGAGATCCCGAAAGGCGCCGATGAATACGTGATGTTCGAAAAATTCCGCGCCGATCCGGCGGCCAACAAGCTCACCACTCCGTCCGGCAAGATCGAATTGTACTCGGAGAAGATCGAAGGTTTTGGCTACGACAATTGCCCGCCGCACGCGACCTGGATCGAGCCGTCGGAATGGCACGGCTCGCGCGCGGCGGACAAATATCCGCTGCATCTCGTCTCAAGCCAGCCGCGCTACAAGCTGCACAGCCAGATGGATCCGGAAGGCATCAGCGCGCGGGGTAAGATCGACGGCCGCGAGGCGATCGCCATGCATCCCGACGATGCGCGCCGCCGCGGCATCAAGGCCGGCGACATCGTGCGCGTGCACAACGACCGCGGCGCCTGCCTCGCCGGCGCGGTGCTGACCGATACGGTGTCGCCCGGCGTGGCGAAGCTGTCCTGCGGCGCCTGGTACGATCCGGCGCACGGCGACGACGGCGCCATCTGCGCCCACGGCAACGCCAATATCCTCACCCACGACCGCGGCACCTCGAAGCTGAGCCAAGGCCCGTCGACCGGCACCAACATGGTCGAGATCGAGCGCTGGACCGCGCCGCTGCCGCCGCTGCGCGCGTTCGCGCCGCCGGAGGTGGTGCACAACTGAAGCGCCGCGGGCCGCTCGGCTTTTAGCTCAGCTTCTTCTTCAGCAGCCGCTCCGCGTTGCCGGCAAAAATCTTGCGCCGGTCCCGATCAGAGATATCGAGCTTGTTGAGCGCCTCGATCGCCGGCTTGATCGGGCCGAGCGGGGTGTCGGTGGCGAACACCACCTTGTCGGCGCCGAAGAAGTCGAAGCCGCAGCGCAGCGCGTGAACGCCGCCGCCGAACATGGCGGTGTCGCCGTAGAACTCGCGGAAATAGTCGAGGTGCGGCCGCTTCAGCGACGGCAGGATGCGCGAATAATCCTCGTCCGAGGTGCGCTGGCCGAGCACGTCGAGGCCGTGGCCGACGCGGCCGTCGTAGTAGGGGATCATGCCGCCGAGATGGTGGGTGACGATCTTGATGTTCGGATAGCGGTCGAACAGGCCGCTGAACACCAGCCGCGCCATGGCGACCGAGGTGTCGTAGGGCCAGCCGAAGCACCACCACATTTCGAAGCGCGATTTCTGCTCGGCGGCGTAGTCCGGCATCGCCGCGGTGCGCGCCGGGTGCAGCCAGATCGGCCGGTCGAGCTGCGCCATGCAGGCGTATAGCGGCTCGAACGCGGGCTCGTCCAAAGGCCGTCCGGCGAGCGGCGTGAAAATCTGCACCCCGGCGGCGCCGAGCCGGTTGACGGCGCGCTTGGCCTCCTCGACCGAGCCCATGACGTCGGTAAGGCAGAGCGCGGCGACGAAGCCGGCGAAGCGGTCGGGATGTTTCTGGCAGAGCTCCGCCATGGCGTCATTGGCGATGCGGGCCAGCGCGAGGCCCTGGCCGGGCGTGGCGAAATCCTCGATCGGCGGATTGGGCAGCGAGACCACCTGGCGGTAATCGCCGTACTCGTCCATCTCCGCAAAGCGCGCATCGAGGTCGTGGATCTTGCGCACGCCGCGCAGCCTTGCAGCGATGTTGCCGAGCTTCGGCGCGAGCTTGTTCATCTCGTCGAGGAAGCGCGCCGGCGAGACGTGGCAGTAGAGGTCGATCAGCGTATCTGCCATGGCGTTTCTCCGCTCCCCGCAAGCGGGCAGAGAGGGAGGAGTTTACGTCATCACCCGGACCGGCTTGCCGTCGAGGAAGCCGCGGATGTCCTCGATCACGCCGGCAAAGTAGGACTTGTAGTTTTGCTCGGAGACGTAACCGAGATGCGGCGTGAGCACGACATTGTCCATCTTGCGGAATGGATGATCGACCGGCAGCGGCTCGACGTCGAACACGTCGAGGCCGGCGCCGGCAATCTTGTTGCCGCGCAGCGCCGCGATCAGCGCCGCCTCGTCGACGATCGGGCCGCGCGAGGTGTTGATGAGGTACGCCGTGGGCTTCATCAGCCCGAGCTCGCGGGCGCCGACCAGGCCGCGCGAGCGCTGTGACAGCACGATGTGAATGGTGATAAAGTCCGATTGCTTGAACAGGTCGTCCTTGCTGACATAGCCGGCGCCGGCCTCCTGCGCCTTTTCCGCCGTTAGATTCTGGCTCCAGGCGATCACCGTCATGCCGAACGCCTTGGCGATGTTGGCGGTGCGGCTGCCGAGCTTGCCGAGGCCAAGGATGCCGAGCGTCATGCCCTCGAGGTCGGGGCCGATGGTCGACTGCCAGGTGGCGCCGACGTGCAGCCGCTGGTTCTCGTAGCCGATGTGCCGGGTCAACTCGAGCATCAGCCCGACGGCGATGCCCGACGTCGGTGAGCCGAACGAGCCGGTGCCGCACACCGTGACGCCGCGCGCCCTGGCGGCCTCGGTGTCGATCGAGGCGTTGCGCATGCCGGTCGTGATGAGGAGTTTCAGGTCGGGCAGGGCTTCGATGACCTGGCGCGGGAAGCCGGTGCGCTCGCGCATGGCGACGACGATTTGATAGCCCTGCAGCGCGGCGATGACCTTGTCGGGCCCGCCCAGATGTTCATGGAACACCTTGATGTCGACGTCGCTCTCGACCTTGGACCAGTCCGCGACCTTGAGCACGACGTTTTGATAATCGTCGAGAATTGCGCAGCGCAACGCCATGACGCTTCCATCCCTGTTGAGCCGGGGATGGTTCTAGAGCATCGCAACGGCGGCGAAAAGAAGCTGTGCCGCCATCCAGGGCCAGCACCGAAGGGGGGCCCGGAATGACGATTTAGGCATGATGCTCGGCGGCGTCCTGGAGCGCGGGCTCGTCGGACGGCTCGTTCGGGATCACAAGGCCGTCGTACTTGGCGTGCCATTTCGGGCCGGGGCCGCGCATGTAGTGCAGGTCCGCCCGGTAGGCGCTGCAAGGCTCGCCCGACGCCCGCCACAGCTCGCGCAGCTCGTTTGCCAGATTTCGCCACATGCAACGCTCCCGATCGTTCGCCGATGGGCAGTCTTTTTCAAACGCCCGTTTGACCCGAATTTTCCGTGAATAACCCTTAAAATTTGGTGCGATTTGGGCACGCCCAAGGTCCAATTATGATCAGCGTTGAAAAAGCTTTACCGCGGTTAATGAAAGACGGGGTTGGCCGCGGCGCGCACGCAAAGCGCGGTGCGACGGGGCCTTTGCGCGCCGGCGGTCCTTGCCCCCGGCACGCCGGGTCGTTACATCATCGCCAGATTTTTCCTTCAAATGAGCGCCTTCACGGCGGCGCCGAGCACGAGGGCAGGGCGTAGAGCCCTTTACCAATATGGCCCGTCAATTCGTCTATTACATGCAGGATCTGTCCAAGGCCTATCCGGGGAACCGGAAGATCCTCCAGAACATCAACCTGTCGTTCTATCCGGACGCCAAGATCGGCGTGCTCGGCGTCAACGGTGCCGGCAAGTCGACGCTGCTTCGCATCATGGCCGGCCTCGACACCGAATATACCGGCGAGGCCTGGGTTGCCGAGGGCGCCCGCGTCGGCTACCTGCCGCAGGAGCCGCAGCTCGATCCGGCGAAATCGGTGCGCGATAACGTCATGGACGGCGTCGCGGCGCAGCAGGCGATCCTCGACCGCTACAACGAGTTGGCGGCGAACTATTCCGACGAGACCGCCGACGAGATGACCAAGCTGCAGGACGCGATCGAGGCCCAGGGCCTGTGGGATCTCGATTCCAAGGTTAATCAGGCGATGGACGCGTTGCGCTGTCCGCCGGACTACGCCGACGTCACGGAGCTTTCCGGCGGCGAGCGCCGCCGCGTGGCGCTGTGCCGGCTGCTTCTGGAGCAACCGGAGCTCCTGCTGCTCGACGAGCCGACCAACCATCTCGACGCCGAATCGGTGTCGTGGCTCGAAGGCCATCTGCGCAACTATCCTGGCGCCATCCTGATCGTCACCCACGACCGCTACTTCCTCGACAACGTCACCGGGTGGATTCTCGAGCTCGACCGCGGCCGCGGCATTCCCTACGAGGGCAACTATTCGTCGTGGCTCGTGCAGAAGCAGAAGCGCCTCGAGCAGGAGGGCCGCGAGGAGGAAGCGCACCAGCGCACCCTCGCCCGCGAGCAGGAGTGGATCTCCGCCTCGACGCGCGCACGTCAGGCCAAATCCAAGGCGCGTTACGAGCGCTATGAGGAATTGCTGAAAAAGGCCGGCGAGGAGCAGACCGCGACCGCGCAGATCGTCATTCCGGTCGCCGAGCGGCTCGGCCAGAACGTCATCGACGTCGACCACCTGCGCAAAGGTTTCGGCAATAACCTCTTGATCGACGATCTCACCTTCCGTCTGCCGCCGGGCGGCATCGTCGGCATCATCGGCCCGAACGGCGTCGGCAAGACCACGCTGTTCCGCATGATTACCGAGCAGGAGAAGCCGGACCGGGGCACCATCAAGATCGGCGAATCGGTGCATCTCGGCTATGTCGACCAATCGCGCGATTCGCTCGACGACAAGAAGACGGTGTGGGAGGAAATCTCCGGCGGCGTCGACCAACTGATGCTGGGCGGGCGCGAAGTGAATTCGCGCGCCTATTGCGCGGCGTTCAACTTCAAGGGCGCCGACCAGCAGAAGAAGGTCGGATCGCTATCGGGCGGCGAGCGCAACCGCGTGCATCTCGCCAAGATGCTCAAGTCCGGCGCCAACGTGCTCCTGCTCGACGAGCCGACCAACGATCTCGACGTTGACACGCTGCGCGCGCTCGAGGAGGCGCTCGAGGATTTCGCCGGCTGCGCCGTGGTCGCCAGCCACGACCGCTGGTTCCTCGACCGTATCGCCACCCACATTCTGTCGTTCGAGGGCGATAGCCGCGTCGAATGGTTCGAGGGCAATTTCCAGGACTACGAGCAGGACAAGATGCGGCGGCTGGGGACGGATTCGATCATCCCGCAGCGGATCAAGTACAAGAAATTCACCCGCTGACCGGCCCTCTTTACGCGCCGACCTGTCATCATCCGGGACAGGCGGATGATTCGGCAATCATCGTCTTGTCGGATCGATCTCGGCGATCCGGGTTTACTGGATGCCCCGCCGGAGCTTGTCACCGGGCCGGCCATTTCGGGCCAGGACCCGTTGGCGGGGCATGACAAATCGCTGTTGATAAAGCGGGCTTTAACTCCTTGGATTCATACATATATACCTTTAGCGTTTTTCAATTCGTGCCGATTTGCGGCGCGCCGGCGCCGATTCGCAACATAAGGAGGAAGCCATTGGCAACACGAGCCAGCGAGGCCCGCTCGAGCGATGCTCGGGCGCGCGCGGAAGCCAATTTCAAGAAGGAGGAGCGCGTCAAGGAAGGCGCCAAGGCGATGACCGAATACCTGGCCAATTCCAAAGCCGTCCGTGAGCGAATGGCCGAATTGAAGGCGCTGCGGTTGGCCAAGGAGGCCAAAGAGGCCGCCGACAAGGCGCGCAATGGTTAACCGCCGCGCGCCTTGAAACGAACACATCAATAGGGCATATGATGTTTGCGGCCCTTGAAGGCCGGCTGCGAGCCGCGTGTACGGACCCGTTTGTTGCTTCTGCGTTTGTCGCTTCTGATTGAGTAGCTTCTGATCCAGACGCTGTTGTTGACCAGATGCTGTTGTTGACCAGGCGCTGTTGTTAAACGGTTTCTAGCTCGCTCTTTTCATCAAAATCCGACAGCCCAGATCGCGCGGGATGTCTTGTTTCACGCGCAAAGCGGGCCGTGGCGTTTGACGCGACGGCCGTGCCCTTGCGCACAACCAGAAAGACTATTCGTTGACCAACTTTCATGATTTCAAGCTCGACGACGCCATCACCCGCGCGCTCGCCGAGGAAAAATATCTCGTTCCGACCCCGATCCAGGCGCAGACGATCCCGATCCTGATGACGGGCCGCGACGTGATCGGCATCGCCCAGACCGGGACCGGCAAGACCGCGGCCTTCGCGCTGCCGATCCTGCACCGGCTCACCGCGAACCCGCGGCCAGTGGCGCGCAAGAGTTGCCGCGTGCTGGTGCTGAGCCCGACCCGCGAGCTGTCCGGGCAAATCCTCGACAGTTTCAATGCCTATGGTCGCCATCTGCGGCTCAAATCGGCACTCGCGATCGGCGGCGTGTCGATGGGCGGGCAGGCGCGCGCGCTGCTCAATGGCGTCGATATCCTGGTCGCCACGCCGGGCCGGCTGCTCGACCTCGTCCAGGCCAATGCGCTTCGCCTCGGCGACGTCGCGTTCTTCGTGCTCGACGAAGCCGACCGCATGCTCGACATGGGTTTCGTTCACGACATCCGCAAAATCGTCGCCAAGCTTCCGCGTGAACGCCAGACGCTGATGTTTTCCGCCACCATGCCGCGCGCCATCGCCGAGTTCGCCGCGCAGCTCCTGCGCGATCCGGCCAAGGTCGCGGTCACGCCGCTTGCCGTCACCGTCGATCGCGTCGCGCAGCGCATCATCCGCGTCGATCGCGCGGCCAAGCTCGCCACCCTGGTCGACGTGCTACGGCGCGAGACCGTCGATCGCGCGCTGATCTTCACCCGCACCAAGCACGGCGCCGACAAAGTGGTGCGCAGCCTGGTCAAGGCCGGCATTGCCGCCGCAGCGATCCACGGCAACAAGTCGCAGAACCAGCGCGAGCGTGTGCTCGGGGCGTTCCGCGAGGGCTCGGTCAGGACACTGGTCGCCACCGATATCGCCGCCCGCGGCATCGACGTCGACGGCATCAGCCACGTCGTGAACTTCGACCTGCCCAACGTGGCGGAGACTTATGTGCATCGCATCGGTCGCACCGCGCGTGCCGGCGCCGATGGCGTCGCCATCTCGCTATGCGACGGCGAAGAGGTGGCGTATCTGCGCGACATCGAGAAACTCATCCGCATGTCGCTGCCGGTGAGCGACCGGCGCGCCGATCACCGGCGCCCGGGGCCAGCGCCGGCAAACGGCGGCGCTCCTGCGCATCAGCCGGCCGGCGCCGAGGACCGGCATTGGCATCGTGGCAAACAGCATAAGCAGAACCACCACAGGCAACCAGGCGGGAAAGCCGGCATCGATTCCGTCGCCTTCCTGCAACGTCAGGCCGGGCCGCGGCGCGACCGCGAGCAAGGCAGGCAACGCTGGGCCGGAGAATCGAAAGGATCGTAACGTGCCGAAGGAAGAACTTTTGGAATTCGAGGGCCTCGTCACCGAGCTGTTACCCGACGCCCGGTTTCGCGTGACGCTCGACAACGGCCATCAGCTCGTCGCCTATACGGCCGGGCGGATGAAAAAGAACCGGATCAAGACGCTCGCCGGCGATCGGGTGATCGTCGAGGTCTCGCCCTACGATCTGGAAAAGGGCCGGCTGATCTACCGCCACAAGGACGACCGCGCCGGATCGGCACCTCGCCCGGCGCAACGCAACCAGCAGTTCCGGCGGCGCTGACGTATTCCGCCGGCATAGCTGACGGTGCGGTGCAGGCTTGAACGGAGCGCTTTTTCGCGTTCTGGGCGCCGGACGTATAGAACAGCGTGCCGCCTCGCTGGCGGTATTTGTAGAATTCGGCGAACGTGCGTCGTCGGTATCTTCCCAAGGCTGCGCTGCATCGGCGGCGAAAAATCATTCCGCCGCGTGCAGCGCCGGCACGTCGCGGCCGGCGCGGACCAGGCGGCCGGGGAGCGCGCCGGTGTGCGCGCCGCGCTCGAAAATCGGTGTGCCGGCGACGATGGTCGCCTCATAGCCGTCGACCTTCTGCACGAAGCGTCGGCCGCCGGCCGGCATGTCGTGGACCAGTTCCGGCTTCTGCACCTGCAGCCGGTCGTAGTCGATGATGTTGACGTCGGCGCGCAGGCCCGGCGCGAGCCGGCCGCGGTCGGACAGGCCGAAGAAATCGGCGGTCTCGCTGGTCTGGCGCTTCACCAGCTTTTCCACCGGCAGCTTCGGGCCGCGCACGCGGTCGCGACTCCAGTGCGTCAGCATGTAGGTCGGCACGCCGGAGTCCACGATCGAGGTGCAATGCGCACCGCCGTCGCTGAGGCCGAGCAGGCAGGCCGGATCGTTGAGCATTTCCAGGATCGGCGAATGGTCGCCGGTGACGTAGTTCACCACCGGGAAGTAGAGATATTGAGCGTCGCCGAGAATGTAGTCGTAGGCGACCTCCTCGCAGGTGCGGCCCTCGCGCTTGGCGATCGCCGCCACGCTCTTCTCCGGCCCTGGCTCGTAGTCCGGTGGATTGCCCATGATGAAGAACTTGTCGAACGCCTTGGCGACCACCTGGCGGAACTGGGCGAGCTTGGCGATCTCGGCCTCCGACGGCGTCTCGGCCAGAATCTGCCGGCGCAGCTCGGGATCGCGCAGGCGGCGGCGCTGCTCCTCGATCGGCAGGCTCTCGAGCTTCTTGTAGCTCGGCCGCACCGTGAAGGGATTGAGCGCGGTGCCGATGCCCATCATCACGCCGATCGGTCGGCCGGCCATCTGCGCCGTCACCGGCAGGCCCTCGGCGCGCATCTCGTGCACCGCCTTGATCAGGCGGCGCCAGCGCTGCGGGTCGGCGTAGCGGTCGGTGAGCAGGAACCAGACCGGGCGGCCGGTCTCGCGTGCCTGCTTGCGGATCCAGCGCAGCTCGAATTCCTCGTCGTCGAAGTCGGAGTTCATGCCGAAGGTGCCGGTGCCGGTGACGCCGAGCGCCTGGCCGATGCCGAGGAGCTCATGGTCGTCGGCGTCGCGCGACGGCACATGGTCGCCGGACGGCGTCTTGTGCGAATCGGTGCGTGAGGTGGTGAAGCCGAAGGCGCCGGCGCGCAGCGCCTCGATGGTGAGCTTGCGCATTTCCGCAATATCGTCGGCCGTCGCCGCCTCGCGGCGCACGGCGCGTTCGCCCATGACATAGACGCGGGTCGGCAGGTGCGCGGCCTGGGCGCAGATGTCGATGGCGCGCGGGCGGCGCTCCAGTTCGTCCATG
>JASHQO010000196.1 GCA_030039105.1 Xanthobacteraceae bacterium | reverse complement strand
GGGAATTTCCTCTGCGCCCGCGACAGCTTGCACGTTGCGGCGGGCGCCTCAACCCGTTGACCCACAGCGCCCTTTCGTGTCACGTCCGCGCCCTTGGTAAGGGCCAGAACGACTGCGAATCAATGGCAACTAACGGCTACAACGGCTCCGAAGCCAAGCCACGCCGGCGTGTAATATTGGAGAGCCATGGAACCTTTTCGGCTCGCAGTGCAGGCGCGCAGCCGGGGAGCTATCCTCAGGTTAGAGTGCCGGTAACAAAAAGGGCCCTCCAGAGGAGGGCCCTTGATTGGGAAGCCGAGGATTCGTCCGCCCGTGAAGGCAACTGCCAATCTGATCTCGGCTTTTCGCCCGTTAAAGTAAGGCTTCGGGGTTAAAAGTCAATGCCAATTCAGGATGAAGATATTTCAGCCCTAACTTTGCTTATCTCGCCGGAGCGCTTAGGCGCTTTAACCAAGCTCACTGGCTCGGCAAGGGTCGCAATTGAACTCCATCAGGAAACTTTAAAGCTTGGCGCATCCTTGATGGCGGTGACGGCGATCGTCGAGATCGCTCTGCGGAATGCCATTTGCGAGAATTTAAGCAGACACTTTGGCGTTGCAGACTGGCTACTCCATCCCCCCGCCCCCTTTGCATGGCGCGAAATAGAGCAGAAAAAGGTCACCGCGGCACTCGATAGCGCTCGGCGTTCACGATATTCGAAGCTCACTCAAGCAGAAAAAAAAGCACTTGACGCTCTCGCGTTTCCGAGAGGACGTTCGCGGAAAATTACATATACGAAGCGTGTTCAGAAACGACGCGAGCAAATTAGCGTTTCTGAAGGGAAATTGATAGCTGAACTAACTCTGTACTTTTGGAAGCGATTATTCGGACCGGATTACGACCAGACTCTCTGGCGAACAACCCTTAAGCGGACCTTCCCCAATAAAAAGATAAATCGAGCCCAAGTGGCAGACAGCTTGGAGAAAATTTATCAATCAAGAAATCTGCTGGCGCACCATGAGCCCGTTCTACATAAGCGTTTCTTCGAGACCATGGATGCAATTAGATTTATCGTTGAAAATCTCGATGCGGCCAGAGCCAGCAGTCTAACTCCTCTAGCAAGCCTCATAGCTGAAGACATTACCGACGTCACCGAGAAAGCAAAAGCCCTACACGTGCGATTAGATAGCTTCCGCGTCCGCCCGCAAGATACAGAGCGCTATAACTTTGCCGAGGCGGAATCGCACTGGCAGAAAGTATGGGACGAGCGCGGCATCTTCGCCACGCCCAACGAGAACTTGCGCAAAAAATACTACGTGCTGGAGATGTTCCCCTATCCGTCCGGGCGCATCCATATGGGGCACGTGCGCAACTACACCATGGGCGACGTGGTGGCGCGGGCGAAGCGGGCGATGGGATTTTCGGTGCTGCATCCGATGGGCTGGGACGCCTTCGGCCTGCCGGCGGAGAACGCCGCGGTCGAGCGCAAGGTCCATCCCAAGGCCTGGACCTACGACAACATCGCGGCGATGAAGAGGCAGCTCAAATCGATGGGGCTGTCGCTCGACTGGAGCCGCGAGGTCGCGACCTGCGACCCGGGCTATTACAAGCACCAGCAGAGCATGTTCCTCGACTTTCTGCGCGCCGGCCTGGTCGAGCGCGAGAAGCGCAAGCTGAACTGGGATCCGGTCGATCAGACCGTGCTGGCCAACGAGCAGGTGATCGACGGCCGCGGCTGGCGCTCCGGCGCGCTGGTCGAGCAGCGCGAGATGAATCAGTGGGTGTTCAAGATCACCAAGTATTCGCAAGAATTGCTCGACGCGCTCGGCACGCTCGACCGCTGGCCGGAAAAGGTCCGGCTGATGCAGAGGAACTGGATCGGCCGCAGCGAGGGTTTGTTGGTGCGCTTCGCGCTCGATCCGAAGACCACGCCGAACGGCGAAAGCGAGCTGGAAGTGTTCACCACGCGGCCGGACACTTTGTTCGGCGCCAAGTTCATGGCGCTGGCGCCGGATCATCCGCTGGCCGCCGCGGCCGCGGCCAAAAATCCGGCGCTGGCGAAATTCATCGAGGCGTGCCGGCATCGCGGTACCGCGCAGGCCGAGATCGACACCGCCGAGAAGCTCGGCTTCGACACCGGCATGAAAGCGGTGCATCCGTTCGACGCGACGTGGCAAATTCCGGTCTATGTGGCGAACTTCATCCTGATGGACTACGGCACCGGCGCCATCTTCGGCTGCCCGGCGCACGACCAGCGCGACCTCGACTTCGTCAACAAATACGGCCTCGGCAACGTGCCGGTGGTGTGTCCGCCGGACGTCGATCCGCAGACCTTCACCATCACCGATACCGCCTATGACGGCGACGGCCGCATGATCCATTCGCGCTTCCTCGACGGCATGACCATTGTCGAGGCGAAGCAAGAGGTGGCGCGGCGGCTGGAAAAGCAAACGCGCGGCAATCGCCCGGTGGCACAGCGGCAAGTGAATTTCCGCCTGCGCGATTGGGGCATTTCGCGGCAGCGCTATTGGGGCTGCCCGATCCCGATCGTCCATTGCGACACCTGCGGCGTGGTGCCGGTGCCGGAGAAAGACCTGCCGGTGACGTTGCCGGAGGACGTGACGTTCGACCGGCCGGGCAATCCGCTCGACCATCATCCGACCTGGAAGAACGTCAAATGTCCCAAGTGCGGCGCGCCGGCGCGGCGCGAAACCGACACCATGGATACCTTCGTCGACTCGTCGTGGTACTTCGAGCGCTTCACCGATCCGTGGCTCAAGACCGCGCCGACCGACCTGCCGATCGTCAATGCCTGGATGCCGGTCGACCAGTATATCGGCGGCATCGAGCACGCGATCTTGCATCTGCTCTATTCGCGCTTCTTCACCCGCGCCATGAAGGCGACCGGGCACGTCGGCCTCGACGAGCCGTTCGCCGGCCTGTTCACCCAGGGCATGGTGGTGCACGAGACCTATCGCACGCCGTCGGGCGAATGGGCGGCGCCGGCGGAGGTGAAGGTCGAGAGCGACGGCGACGCGCGGCGCGCCAGCTTGATCGCGACCGGCGAGCCGATCGAGATCGGCCCGATCGAGAAGATGTCGAAGTCGAAGCGCAACACCATCGACCCCGACGAGATCATCTCGACCTACGGCGCCGACGTGGCACGCTGGTTCATGCTGTCGGATTCGCCGCCCGAGCGCGACGTCGAATGGACCGAGCGCGGCGTGCAGGGCGCGTGGCGGTTTTCGCAGCGGCTGTGGCGGCTCATTGGCGAGGCCGCCGAAATCGCGCAAGCGGCGCCGGCGGAGCGGCCCAAATCCTTCGCCGCGGCAGCGCTCGAGCTGCGCAAGGCCACCCACCAGGCGCTGGCCCACGTCACCGCCGACATCGAAAAGCTACACTTCAATGTTTGTGTCGCCCACATCTACGAATTCGCCAATACCCTCAATGGGGTAATCGGCGATATCGGAGCCGACGAGGGGCCGCCGAATGGGGACATCGCGACGCCCGATTTCCGCAGCGCCGACTTCCGCTGGGCCATGCGCGAAGCGGTTAACGTTCTTGTGCAATTGTTCGCGCCGATGATGCCGCATCTCGCCGAGGAGTGCTGGGCTACGCTCGGCCACCGGACGCTGGTGGCGCAGGCGCCGTGGCCGGTGCTCGAGCCGGAGCTCTTGATCGAGACCACGATCACGCTGCCAGTGCAGATCAACGGCAAGAAGCGCGCCGAGGCGACCGTGCCGCGCGACGCCAAATCCGCCGAAATCGAGGCTGCCGTTTTGGCGCTCGATGCGGTAAAATCGGCACTCAACGGCAAGGCGCCGAAGAAGGTGATCGTGGTGCCGGGACGGATCGTCAATGTGGTGGTCTAAGCGATACCGGGCGCAGAGCGCCCGGCTGGCGTTCGTGCTCGCCGTGGCCGGCCTGACCGCCGGCTGCTGGCAGCCGCTGTACGGCACCAATCCGACGGCCGCCGCGGATTCGGTGCGCGACAAGCTCGCCCAGGTCGATATTCCGCCGATCCCGGCGCCGAAGGGCCAGCCGGCGGCGCGGCTTGCGGTGTCGCTGCGCAATTCCCTGCAGTACGGGCTCAACGGCGGCGCCGGCCCCAATGCGCCGACTTATACGCTGCGGGTGAGCGTCGCGACGACGCAGCTCTCGGTGATCGTCGACGTCACCAGCGGCCGGCCGGACGCCCAGGTCGATGCCGTCATCGCCAGCTTCACGCTGGTCGAAATCGCAACCGGCAAGGTCGTTCTGTCGCAGACGGCGACGGCGCATGTCGGCTACGACATCCCGGGCTCGGCGCAGCGCTTCGCGGCGCAGCGCGCGCAGCGCGACGCCGAAGACCGCGCCACCGAGGAAGTATCCGAGGCGATCAGGAACCGGCTG
>JASHQO010000195.1 GCA_030039105.1 Xanthobacteraceae bacterium | reverse complement strand
AGCAGAAGTGCGCCACCTTGTGGGCTTCCTTGGGCAGCGTCTCGTCGTGGTATTCGCGCGCGGTGTCGGGATCGAGGCCGAGGTTGAACTGGTCCTGCCAGCGGAAGTCGAAGCGGGCGCGGGAGAGCGCATCGTCGCGCAGTTGCGCGGCGGGGTGGCCCTTGGCGAGGTCGGCGGCGTGGGCGGAGATCTTGTAGGTGATCACGCCCTCCTTGACGTCGTCGCGATTGGGCAGGCCGAGGTGCTCCTTCGGCGTGACGTAGCAGAGCATGGCGGTGCCGAACCAGCCGATCATCGCGGCGCCGATGCCCGACGTGATGTGGTCGTAGCCCGGCGCGATATCGGTCACCAGCGGGCCCAAGGTGTAGAACGGCGCCTCGCCGCATTCCTTGAGCTGCTTGTCGACGTTGACCTTGATCTTGTGCAGCGGCACGTGGCCGGGGCCTTCGATCATCACCTGGCAGCCTTTGGCCCAGGCGATCTTGGTGAGCTCGCCCAAGGTCTCCAGCTCGGCGAACTGGGCGCGGTCGTTGGCGTCGCGGATCGAGCCCGGACGCAGGCCGTCGCCCAACGAGAACGACACGTCGTACTTGCGCATCAGATCGCAAATCTCGTCGAAGCGCTCGTACAGGAAACTTTCCTTGTGATGCGCCAGGCACCACTTGGCCATGATCGAGCCGCCGCGCGAGACGATGCCGGTGACGCGGTTGGCGGTGAGATGGATGTAGCCGAGCCGCACGCCGGCGTGGATGGTGAAATAATCGACGCCCTGCTCGCACTGCTCGATCAGCGTGTCCTTGTAGCACTCCCAGTCGAGCTTGACCGGGTCGCCGTTGACCTTCTCCAGCGCCTGGTAGATCGGCACTGTTCCAATGGGGACTGGCGAATTGCGAATGATCCATTCGCGGGTGTTGTGGATGTTACGGCCGGTGGAGAGGTCCATCACCGTGTCGGCGCCCCAGCGGATCGCCCACACCATCTTGTCCACTTCCTCCTCGACCGAAGAGGTGACGGCGGAGTTGCCGATATTGGCGTTGATCTTGGTCAGGAAATTGCGGCCGATCGCCATCGGCTCCAGTTCGGCGTGATTGATGTTGGACGGAATGATGGCGCGGCCGCGCGCCACCTCGTCGCGCACGAATTCCGGCGTGACGAACAGCGGCACCGAGGCGCCGAAGCTTTCGCCGTCGTCGCGCGCCGCCGGCGCGCAGTCCAGCATCTGCTTGCGGCCGAGATTTTCGCGCTCGGCGACGTAGATCATCTCCTTGGTGATGACGCCGCGCCGCGCCCATTCGAGCTGGGTAATACCCCCTCCCTGCCCTTCCCCGCTTGCGGGGGAGGGTTGGGTGGGGGCAAGCCCGCGCAGCGGCTTCGGCAAGTTCGGAAAATTGCGCGCCAGGTGTTTGCCGGAGACGTTGCCGTTGTCGACCTCTTTGATGCCGCGGCCGTCATATTGCTCGACGCCGCCGCGCTCCTTGACCCATTCGATGCGCGTGCGCTTGAGCCCCCGCTCGACGTCGATCGCCGCGTTGTCGTCGGTGTAGGGCCCGGACGGATCGTAGACCCGCACCGGCTCCTCGCCGGAGCCTGCCGAAAGCGGAATCTCGCGCAGCGGCACCCGCAGGTCCGGCGCCGCCTCGGGCGCCGAAAAGATCTTGCGCGAGCCCGCGATCGGGCCGGTGGTGACCTTCGGCGTGGCGAGATCGGATTCGGACAGCGGCTTGTTCATCGGATCGCTCCTCGTTGCGGACGATCCAGACAGCAGGCATCGGGCGGGTTTTGGAAGGAGTTTCCGTCCCTTCGCCGGCATGACCCGGATCAGGTTCAAAGGGTTTTTTCTCAGCCCTGCCGGGGCACCCCTCGGAACACTGTTAATTTAGGCGCTGCGGCCTGTGTGTCAACGCAGGTTGCCCATGGCTGGTTCGTCCGCGCGACATGCCTTTCACCGTCAATACACCGTCATGGCCGGGCTTGACCCGGCCAGCCACGTCTTTAGTCCAGACGCACAACGACGTGGATGCCGGCGATGAGCGCGGGCATGACGGTCTAAAGTCGCGGCGCCAGCTATTAGGGGAAATCGGAAACACCATGGCGGGGGAAACGAAAGCGCTGGCGGAATTTGCCGCCGGCTTGCGCTACGAGGACATTCCGGCGCCGGCGGTCGCCATCGCCAAGGCCTGCATCGTCGACACCGTCGGCGTCGTGCTGTTCGGCTCGACCATGCCATGGAGCCGGATCGTCGACGATTATGTCCAACACGTCGGCAACGGCCGTTCGACCATTCTCAATTCAGGCTTCCGCCGCACTAGCGCGCCGGGCGCGGCGTTCGCCAACGGCGCCTTTGCGCACGCCTTCGAGTTCGACAATCTGCGCCAGCCGTCGACCGGCGTGCATCCCGGCGCCACGGTGCTGACCGGCGCGCTTGCCGCGGCGGAAGAGGCGCAAGCGTCGGGCAAGGAGCTGATTACCGCCTTCGTCGCCGGGCTCGAATGCATGTTCCGCTTTGCGCTCGCCGCCAAGAGCACGAGCGAAAAGCTCGGCTTCCACGCGCCGGGCATCACCGGGGTGATCGGCTCGGCGGTCGCCGCCTCTAAGATCATGAAGCTCACCGCGGCGCAGACCACCATGGCGATGGGCGTCGGCGGCTCGTTCTGCTCCGGGCTCCTCGCCTTCGTCAAATCCGGCCAGGGCGGCATGGTCAAGCGCATCCACATGGGCCGCGCCGCCGAGGGTGGCGTCACCGCGGCGAATCTTGCGGCGCGCGGCTTCGAGGGGCCGGAAGCGATCCTCGAAGGCAAGTTCGGCGTGCTCGACGTCTATGCGCGCGACGGCGACGCTGCGCTCATGGCCACGGGCCTCGGCGAGCGCTGGGAGACGCCGACCATCACCTTCAAGACGTTTCCGTGCCACGTCACCGCGCAAGCGCCGGTGCAGGCGCTGTTGGCGCTGCGGGCAAAGCATCCCTTCACGCCGCAAGACGTCGCCAAGATCGTCATCGAAGTCTCCGACAAGGTGCTGTCGCACCATGCCGATGCGGCGCCCCGCGACGTGGCGACGGCGCAATACAGCCTGCCCTTCACCATGGCGCTGGCGCTGCACCGCGACCCCGGCGATCCGCAGGCGTTCCTCGACGGGCCGAACCAGAATCCGGCGATCCTCGAACTCGCCAAGCGCGTCGCGCTGAAGCCCTACGAGACCAACGGACCGAACAACAACGACATGGCGTGCCGGCTGCACATCGCGCTCAAGGACGGCCGCACCTTGAGCATCGCCAAAACCGATTTCGAAGGCACGGTGACGTCGCCGCTGACGCGCCAGCGGCTCGAGCAGAAATTCCTCAAGCTGGCGAGCGTCATTCCCGAGGCACGGCGCACCGCGCTGCTGGCGCGGCTGAACGATCTCGAAAATCAAAAAGTCGCGGAGCTGTTTCGGTTTTAACCGTCACCCTGAGGTGCGAGCGCAGCGAGCCTCGAAGGGCGACGGCCCGAGCGCCTGGGCAGCATCCTTCGAGGGCCGCTTCGCGGCCGCCTCAGGATGACGGAAGACAGTCCTCAATAATCCTTGAGCAGTCGCTCGATGTAGTCGAGCTCTTCCTGCGGCCGGCCCATGTCGCCGAAGCGCTTGCGCAGCTCCTCGATGATGCGGCGCGCGCGCTGCGCGTCGATCTCGTCGGGCACCCGGACGCTGGAATCGTCGGCGTAGCCGTGATTGGGCAACGGGCGGCCGAGCGGATCGGTGCCCTGATCGGCACGCGACTGGCCGAGCCGGCCGAGGCGGCCCTGGCCGGGGCCCGGCCCCATCTGCTGCTGTTGCTGCAGCGCCTGCATCATCGACTGCGCGCCCTTGCGCAACGCTTCGAGCGCGCGGCCTTGCGAATCCACCGCGCTGTTCGGGTCGTTGTCGCCCAGCTCGCCTTCGGCTTGGCCCATCTCCTTGCCGGCGCGGCCAAGCTGATCGAGCTGATCCTGTCCGGCGCCCTGGCCGTCCTGGTTCTGGCCGAAGCCGAGGCCGCGCAATTCGTCCATCAACTGGTTGAGCCGGTCGCGCAAGGCCTGCTGGTTCTGGCGCAACTGGCCCATATTGTCGCCGCTACCTTGCTGCTGGTCCTGCTGTTGCTGATTTTGGCCGGGCTGCGACGGGCGGCCGCGCGGCTGGCGCTGGTCCTGGCCCTGGCGGAACGTGCGGTCGCGCAAGTCCTGCTGCTGGCGGATCATGTCGCCGAGCTCGTCGAGCTTCGACATCACGTCGTCGTCGCCGGCTTCGTCGTCCATGCCGGGCGACGCCATCTGCAGGTTCTCCATCATCTGCTGCAGCTCCTGCAGCAGTTGCTTGGCGGCGTCCCGGGCGCCGTTCTTGGCCATGCTCTCCAGCCGGTCGAGCATGCTCTGCAGATCGCGCTGGCTGAGCACGCGGTCGTTCTGGCTGAGCGGCCGCGATAGCTGCTGGTGATTTTTGAGCTGCTCGGCCAGCGCCTGCATGAAGCGATCCATGGCGGCGCGGAGCTGATCCATTAGCTGCTTGAGCTCCTGGTCGCTGGCGCCGCGCTCCAGCGCCTGGCGCAGCGCCTCCTCGGCGTTGCGCAGATTGGCCTGCGCGTCGGAAATGTCGCCGTCCTCGAGTTGGGTTGCCATCGACCACAGCCGCGTGACCACGTCGCGCAGCTCGTCGTCGGTCTTGGCGCGCACCAGGGCCCAATAGATCGAGCGCAGGCCGAGATAGACGCTGGCCTCGGGCGTGAATTTCTCCGGCGCCATGGCGAGCGCATCGAGCGCGGTGAGAACTTCCGGCTGCGCATTGGCGTCGAGCGCAAGATTGCGGCGCTGCTCGACCAGGGCGCGGGCCAGCGGCTTTGAGAAGACGCGCTCCGGCAGGCGGAACGAGAACGGCTCGCTGCGGCCTTCATTGCCGCCCTCGTCGTGGGCGATCAGCGTCATGGTCACTTCGGCGCCGGCCCAGGGGTGGTCGGTCAAATCCTTCACCGTCTGGCCGATGCCGGCGCGGGTGCGTACCTGCGGCAGGACCAGGGGAAAATCGGGCGGGCCGTACAGCGGATGCGCGGCCTCGCCGCCCTCGCCATCGTCGCTCTTGCGCGCGAAGGCGGCCTTCGCCTCGCTGACCCCGTAGTCGTCTTCGAGCCGGTACGACAACAGCAGCGAGCCGCGGCCCTGCTGCTCGGGGTCCTTGGTCAGCTCGATGGTCGGCGGCTTGTCGGGAATGACGTTGAACGCCCAGGTCAGATCGTCACCGGCGCCGCGCAACGTGGCGCTGCCGGTTGCGGCAATGGCGAAGCGATGCTCGTCGGTGCCGGCCGGCGGATGCACCGCCTCCTTGGCGGCAGTGACGCCGCCGGCGCTGGTGAGCTGCAGACTGACCTTGCCGGTCGAGCGCACCACCAGCGTCGAGTTGATCGGCACCGCGACGATGCCGCCGGCCGGCAATGCGGCCGCGGCGGTCTCTCCGGGATGAATGCCGGGCAGGATCTGCGGCGGCTTGCCGGTGTAAGCGGGTGGAACGACCCAGGCGTCGACGCGGAAATCCGCCGGCAGCACCACGCCGTGCCAGTCGAACGCCGTGGCGATGCGCTTCCAGCGCTCGCTGCCGGCGGCGAAGAAGGTGGCGACGCACAGGATCAGAACCAGCGCGCGCAACGCATACGGATCCCACCGCGCCACCCGCGGCGACGGCCAGCCCGACTTCAACGCGCCGGCCGCGGCCAGCGCGCGCTCGACATGGGCGTTCCACAGCGCCAGCGAATACGGGTCCTTCGGCGTGACGGCGAGACCGTCGGCGATCGCGGTGGCCGGACGATGCGGCAAGCCGCTGCCGCGATCCAACCGGCCCAAGGCATCGCGACGACCGGGCATGCGCACGAACAGAAACGGAAACGCCGCGACCACGGCGAGCACGGCGCAGGCGATCACCGCGGCAGCCCGCAGCAGCGGCGGCAGCCACAGCCACACGCCGAGCCACGACAGCGCCAGGAACAGGCCGATGGCGGTCGCGAGCGACGTCAGCGCCGGCCACAGCCGCTCCCAAAAGATCGTCCAGCGCGCACGCGCCAGCGTCGCCGCGAGCAGGGATCGCGTCGCATCGGCGGAGTTTTGCTCCGGCGCCGGATTGGGCATCGCCGCTTCGGTCACGTTCGGCCCGTCATGTAGGGTTCCGGATACCGCAATTATGCATGACAACAGGGTAACATGAGGGCGGGTTCAAGGCACCAAAACCCGCTCGCTACAATGTTATGCAAGTTCAAAGCCAGGGCGGCAGGCGGTCGAGCGCGATCAGCTCCTGGGCCGTCAGGCGCGGCCGCACCAGCGCCCATTCGCCAGCGCGAACAAGCACTTCGGGGACAAGCGCGCGGCTATTGTAGGTGCCGGCCTCAACCGCGCCATAGGCGCCCGCGGTCATGACGGCGAGGAGGTCGCCGGGCTGCGGCGCGACGAGCGAGCGCGCGAGCGCGAGGAAGTCGCCTGATTCGCAGACCGGCCCGACCACGTCGGCGACGATGCGCGGCGCGCCGGCCGCGGCCTCGCGCACCGGCCGGATATCGTGGTGGGCGTCGTAGAGCGTCGGACGGATGAGATCGTTCATGCCGGCGTCGACGATGACGAAGGTTTTGGCCTCGCCGCGCTTCACGTAAAGCACGCGGGCGACCAGGATGCCGGCATTGCCGACGATCAGGCGGCCGGGCTCGAAGATCAGCTTGCAGCCGAGCCCGCGCGTCGCGTTCTTCACGATCTTCGCATAGGCGTCGGGATCGGGCGGCGGCTCGTTGTCCTCGCGATAGGGAATGCCCAGGCCGCCGCCGAGATCGACGTGGTCGATCGCGTGGCCGTCGGTGCGGAGCTCGCGCACGAAGTCGGCGAGCAGCGCGAAGGCGTCGCCGAACGGATCGAGCTCGATGATCTGGCTGCCGATATGCATGTCGACGCCGGCGATGCGCACACCCTCGAGTCTGGCGGCATGGGCGTAGACCGCGCGGGCGCGGCTGATCGGAATGCCGAATTTGTTCTCCGCCTTGCCGGTGGCGATCTTGGCATGGGTCTTCGGGTCGATGTCGGGATTGACGCGGATCGAAATGTCGACGGTGCGGCCCTTGGCGGCGGCGATCGCGGCAAGCAGCTCGAGCTCCGGCTCGGACTCGACGTTGACGCAGAGGATGTCGTGCTCGACCGCGAGCGCCAATTCGTCCGCGGTCTTGCCGACGCCCGAGAACATGATCTTGCTCGGCGCAATCCCGGCGGCGCGGGCGCGCAACAATTCGCCGCCGGAGACGACGTCGGCGCCGGCGCCGAGCCTCGCCAAGGTGGCGATCACCGCCTGGTTGGAGTTCGCCTTCATGGCATAGCAGACCAGCGCGTCGACGTCGGCAAACGCGCCGGCGAACACCTGATAGTGCCGCGTGATGGTCGCGCTCGAATAGCAATAGAACGGCGTGCCGACGGCGTCGGCCAGCGCGATGAGATCGACCTGCTCGGCGTGCAGCACGCCGTTGCGATAGGCGAAATGGTGCATGGGCAGTCTTTAGAGCATGAAACGAACGGGATGAAGCGGCTTGCGCGTGCCGTCGCCCGTCGAGGGCCGCTTCGCGGCCACCTCAGGGTGACGGACCATTGCCGGCGACTATTGCAGCAGCGGATCGAGGATGAACGGTCGTTTGGGCCCAGGTGCGGCCACCGGATTGCCCCGCGAGTCGAAGCCGTTTTTCTGGGCGATGGCCTCGTCCTGCTGCTGGGTCAGGGCGCCCTGCGCCGGCGAGGTCGACGGCAGGAACGATGACGGTGTCGTCGGCGCCGCAGCGACCGGCGGCTGAGTCGCCGGGCCGGGCGGCAGTTCGAGGTCGCCCTTGCGGCCGCAGGCGGCAAGGCTCAGCGCGGCGGCGACCGCCGCGGCAAGCGCAAGACCAAGACGCAGACGGGCCAAAAGCCTCTCCCCCGGAGCGTACGCCCGACAATAGCAGATCACGGCGCCGCGGCGACATTGTGTCGGCAACGCCTTTCCAGGGTGTTTACGCCTTGGTTTTCAGCCGTTTGAGCCAGCGCTTGGCCGCGGCGCTGACGTTCCGCGGCGCGGTTCCGCCGAAAACTTTGCGGCTCGCCACCGACTTGTCGGCCGACAGCACGCCGTACACCGCCGCGGTGATGCGCGGCTCGACCGCCTGCATGGTCTCGAGCGGCAGCTTCTCCAGCGGCACGCCGGCCGCGGCGGCCTTGGCGACGATCCGCCCGGTGACGTGATGGGCCTCGCGGAACGGCAGCTTGAGCGCCTGCACCAACCAGTCGGCAAGATCGGTGGCGGTGGCAAAGCCCTCCGCCGCCGCCTGGCGCATGCGCGCCACGTCGGGTTCGAGGTCGCGCACCATGCCGGTCATGGCGGTGAGCGACAACGTCAGCGCACCGACGGCGTCGATGGCGCCTTCCTTGTCCTCCTGCATGTCCTTCTGATAGGCAAGCGGCAGGCCCTTCATCACCATCATCAGCGCGGTCAAGGCGCCGAACACGCGGCCGGTCTTGGCGCGCACCAGCTCGGCGGCGTCCGGGTTGCGCTTCTGCGGCATCATCGACGAGCCGGTCGTGAATTTGTCGGACAGCCGCACCAGGCCCGTGAGCGGCGACGACCAGATCACGATCTCCTCGGCAAAGCGCGACAGATGCACGGCGGTGATGGCGCAGGCCGACAGCGTCTCCAGCACGAAGTCGCGGTCGGAAACCGCATCCAGCGAATTCGCCATCGGCCGGGCGAAGCCGAGCGCCCTCGCGGTCATGGCGCGGTCGAGCGGAAACGAGGTGCCGGCCAGCGCGCCGGCGCCGAGCGGGCTCTCGTTGAGCCGGCCTCGCGCGTCGGCGAAGCGGCCGCGGTCGCGCGCCGCCATTTCCACGTAGGCGAGCAGATGATGGCCGAAGGTGACCGGCTGCGCCGGCTGCAAATGAGTGAAGCCCGGCATCACCGTTGCCGCGTGCTTGAGCGCCGTCTCGGCGAGCGCACGCTGATAGGCGGCGAGCCGGCCATCGAGCGCACCGATCGCGTCGCGCAGCCAGAGCCGGAAATCGGTCGCGACCTGGTCGTTGCGCGAGCGCGCGGTGTGCAGCCGTCCCGCCGCCGGCCCGATCAGGGCGGCGAGCCGGCTCTCGACGTTCATATGGATGTCCTCGAGCGCGCGCTGGAACGAGAACTTGCCGGCCTCGATCTCTGACAGGATCGTGTCTAGACCGTGAGCGATCCGCTTTGCATCCTGCGCCGTGATGATGCCCTTTTTGGCGAGCATCGCGGCGTGGGCCTTGCTGGCGGCGATGTCCTGCCGGTACAGGTGGCGGTCGAAATCGATCGAGGCGTTGATGTCCTCCATGATCGGGTCGGGCTTGTCGCCGAAGCGCCCGCCCCACATTTTGTTGCTCATGATCCGTCCGCCGAGGTTTTGCCGCTAATGCCCGAGCAATCCGCCGAACCCGCCAACAATGCCGTACGCCACGACGGCGGGCGAGTCGGCCGGCGCCGCCTCGTCGCCGCGGCAGTGTGTGTCGTCGTTCTGGCCGTCCTGGCCGGGGTATACGGGATTGAGCGTCTGCGAAGCAATCCGGGCGCTGCCGCCTGCCGCCCGGCGGTCGAGGCTGCGGCACGGCTCGCGCCGCTGGTCCACGGCGAGGTCGCGGCGCTCACCGTCGACCATACCAGCTTTCAAGTGCCGGAGTTGGCGTTCAAGGACGCCGCCGGCCGCGATCGCAGCTTGAAGGATTGGCGCGGCCGCACCGTGCTGCTCAATCTGTGGGCCACCTGGTGCGTGCCCTGCCGCCGCGAGATGCCGGCGCTCGATGCGCTGCAAGGCAAGCTCGGCGGTCCGGGCTTCGAAGTCGTCGCCGTCAATATCGACACCCGCGACCCGGAAAAGCCGCTCGCCTTCCTGAAGGACGTCGGCATCAAGAAGCTCGCCTATTACTCCGACCAGAGCGCCCACGTATTCGAGGATCTGAAAACCGCCGGCAAGGCCTTCGGCATGCCGACGACGCTTTTGGTCGACCGCTCCGGTTGCGAGATCGGCACCATGGCCGGGCCGGCGGAATGGTCGAGCGACGACGGGGTGAAGCTCGTCAGCGCCGCGATCGCCACGCCGTAGCCCGGATGGAGCGCAGCGAAATCCGGGAACGACCTTGCCGCGACGGTCACGGTGAAGAAGAACGTTCCGCCGCCAGGAAATTTCGTCGGTAATGGACCATGCCTTCCAGGTTAGCCCGGAGTTCGCGCCGCTCAATCCGGGAACGGCTCAGGCGTTGACGTCGAGATTGGTGCCGATGCCGGCGGCGACATTGGCGAGCGGATCGGCGCTCTGCTGCGCGGCATCGAGCAGTTGGGCGACCGAGGCGCCCTGGTCGGCGTTCATGCGCGCCAGCCGCGCCGCGACGGCAATCTGCATCATGCCGGTCTGGGCGCCAACCAATGCGGTGATGAGGCTCGCTGGGTCCATGGCGGCCTAAGTTACGGCTGGCACGCTTAAGGCCCGGTGAATCCGGTTGTGTAGGTTCTATAGGTATTGACAGCGAGGACGGCTGCGTCCGCCGTCCGCTACCTGGTCGGCACCGGCTTGTCGCCGCGGTAATCGTAAAAGCCGCGCTGCGTCTTGCGGCCGAGCCAGCCGGCCTCGACGTATTTCACCAAGAGCGGGCACGGCCGGTATTTGGAATCGGCCAGGCCTTCGTGCAGCACCTGCATCACCGACAGGCAGGTATCGAGGCCGATGAAATCGGCGAGCTCGAGCGGCCCCATCGGATGGTGCGCGCCGAGCCGCATCGCGGTGTCGATCGCCTCGACATTGCCGACGCCCTCATAGAGCGTGTAGATCGCCTCGTTGATCATCGGCAGCAGGATGCGGTTGACGATGAAGGCGGGAAAATCCTCCGACACCGCCATCTGCTTGCTGAGCTTGCCGATGAACTGCTTGGTCGCCTCGAAGGTCGGGTCGTCGGTGGCGATGCCGCGGATCACCTCGACCAGCTCCATCAGCGGCACCGGGTTCATGAAGTGAATGCCGATGAAGCGCTCCGGCCGGTCGGTGGCGGCGGCGAGCCGCGTGATCGAGATCGACGAGGTGTTGGTGCCGACGATGGTTTCGGGCTTGAGCAGCGGACACAGCGCGGCGAAGATCTTGCGCTTGACGTCCTCGGCCTCGGTCGCGGCCTCGATCACCAGGTCGCAGTCGCCGAGCTCGTCGAGCGAGTTGGCCGGCGCGATGCGCTTGATCGCCGCCTGGCGCTGCTCGTCGGTGATGCGCTGCCGGCTGACCTGGCGCGCCAGATTGCCGTTGATGGTGGCGAGGCCCTCCGAGATACGGTCGGGAACGACGTCGTTGAGCAGGACGTGAAAGCCGGCAAGCGCGCAAACGTGGGCGATGCCGTTGCCCATCTGGCCGGCGCCGACGATGCCGATCTTGCGAATGGAATGCGCCATGCCTTCCGTCCGCTCGGTGCGCGTCTTCGGCCGTTCCTTGACCTCGACCATCTTCAATCACCTTCTACGACGATCTCGACCCCTACGCCACCGCCGCGGTCATTGCTTGATCTTGTCGAGCTCGCGCGCGAGCTCCGGCAAGGCTTGATAGAGGTCCGCCACCAATCCGTAATCGGCGACCTGGAAGATCGGCGCCTCTTCGTCCTTGTTGATGGCGACGATGACTTTCGAGTCCTTCATGCCGGCGAGATGCTGAATGGCGCCGGAAATGCCGACCGCGATATAGAGGTCCGGGGCCACTACCTTGCCGGTCTGGCCGACTTGCCAGTCGTTCGGCGCATAACCGGCATCGACCGCGGCGCGCGAGGCGCCGACGGCGGCGCCCAATTTATCCGCCACCGGCTCTATATATTTGGTGAAGTTCTCGCGGCTTTGCATCGCCCGGCCGCCGGAAATGATGATCTTGGCCGAGGTTAATTCCGGACGCTCCGACTTCGACAATTCCTCGCCGACAAAGCCGGACAGGCCGGGATCGGCCGCGGCGGCGGCGTTTTCGATCGGCGCCGAGCCGGCCTCGCCGGTCGCCTGGAACGCCGCGGTGCGCACCGTGATCACTTTCTTGGCATCGTTCGAGCGCACGGTCTGGATGGCGTTGCCGGCATAGATCGGCCGCTCGAAGGTGTCCGGCGCCACGACCTTGATGACGTCGGAGATCTGCATGACGTCGAGCAAGGCCGCGACCCGCGGCATGACGTTCTTTCCCGTCGTGGTCGCCGGCGCCACGATGGTGTCGTAGGGGCCGGCGAGCGCGACGATCAGCGCCGCGGTCGGCTCGGCCAGCATGTGATCGTAGACCGGCGCATCCGCCAGCAGGACCTTGGCGACGCCGTCGAGCTTGGCGGCGGCATCGGCCGCCGCCTTGCAGCCGGAGCCGGCGACCAGCACGTGCACGTCGCCACCGATCTGCTTGGCCGCGGTCAGCGCCTTGTCGGTCGCATCCTTGAGCGAATTGTTGTCGTGCTCGGCGACCACAAGCGTCGGCATCAGATCGCCCCCGCCTGGTTCTTCAATTTGTCGATCAGCTCGGTGACGGTCTTCACCTTGACGCCGGCCTTGCGCACCGGCGGCTCGGCGGTCTTGACCACTTCGAGCCGCGGCTTCACATCGACGCCGTAATCGGCGGCGGTCTTGTCGTCGATCGGCTTCTTCTTCGCCTTCATGATGTTGGGCAGCGACGCATAACGCGGCTCATTGAGCCGCAGGTCGGTGGTGACGATGGCCGGCATTTTCAGCTTCAGCGTCTGCAGGCCGCCGTCGACCTCGCGCGTCACCATGATGGCGTCGCCGTCGAGCACGACCTTCGATGCGAAGGTGCCCTGCGGCCAGCCCAGCAAGGCGGCCAGCATCTGGCCGGTCTGATTGCTGTCGTCGTCGATCGCCTGCTTGCCGAGAATGATGAGGCCGGGTTGCTCGGCCGCGGCGATGGCTTTGAGGATTTTCGCCACCGCCAACGGCTCGACCGCGGCGCCGTCGGTCTTCACCAGGATGCCGCGGTCGGCGCCCATGGCGAGCGCGGTGCGGATAGTCTCGGCGGCCTGCTGCGGGCCGATCGAGGCGCAGACGATCTCGGTGGCCTTGCCGGCTTCCTTGAGCCTGAGCGCTTCCTCGACCGCGATTTCATCGAAGGGATTCATCGACATTTTGACGTTGGCAAGCTCGACGCCGGAGCCGTCTGCCTTGACGCGGATTTTCACGTCCTTGTCGACCGCCCGCTTCACGGGCACGAGAATTTTCATGGCGCTCGAAGACTTCGTTCTTGACGGTTTTGCGGTGACGGCTTTTTGGTGTTGTCCGGCCGCCGGCGCCCTTGCAAAACCCCGGCGATGCTGCGGTGCGGCAACCTACCGGCCGCCGCCGCCGCGGTCAACGTGTCAGCTTGTGCGGGCAGCCTCGACGGTGTCGTCGTCCATGCATTGCAGCAGCGCGACGCCGGCCGGCCGCATCAACACGAACAACACCGCGCCGGTGACGAGCCCGCCGATATGGGCCCAATAAGCGACACCGTCTCGGTCCTGGTGGCTCACGACCTCGATGACCTGCCAGATCGCCCAGAAGCCGATGATCCAGTACGCCCGCAGCCGCAGCGGGATGATATCGAGCAGGCAGTAAACCTTGGCGCATGGCCGATACAGCAGATAGGCGGAGATGACGCCGGCGACCGCGCCGGATGCGCCGATCAGGTTGGCGTGCGAGCCCGGATCGCTGAGCACGAAGAAAAGAGCGGCGCCGAGACCGCAGGCGAGATAGAACACGAGAAACCGAAAGTGGCCGATGGCCTCCTCGATGTCGTCGCCGAACACGAACAGGAACAGCATGTTGCCGAACACGTGCATGACGTTGGCGTGCAGGAACATCGAGGTGATGAGCGTGAGCGGCGCCGGCAGCGCGCCCGCCATGGCGCCGCCTCCGGTCAACGCCGAAGGCACCAGCCCGGCTAGACGATCGACCGCCTCCATCTCCGCGGCGCCGCCGCTCGCCTGGATGAAGAACACGAGGAAATTGACGACGATGATGGTCCACATCACGTAGGGCGGCGTCGGCCATTTGAACGGGCTGTGATCCCACAGCGGCATGACCATGGTCGTCCCCCTGCGCTTCAGCGATTGCGGCCCGGCTGCCACAGCACGTCGCGCTCCCCCTTGCCGTTGGCGTAGCGGCTGGCGACGAACAGAAAATCCGACAGGCGGTTGACGTATTGCAAGACTTCGGCGCCGACGCTCTCGTCCGGCTTGTCCTTCAGCTCGGCGATCAGCCGCTCGGCGCGGCGGCAGACGGTGCGGGCGAGATGCAGATAGGCCGCGGCCGCGGTGCCGCCGGGCAGCACGAAGGAGCGAAGCGGCGCTAGCGCGGCGTTGAGCCGGTCGATCTCGCTTTCCAGCCACTCAACCTGCGCCGCCGTCACCGTGAGGCGGGCGCCGCCCGGGCCTTTGCCCTTGCCCGGCGTGGTGAGATCGGCGCCGACGTCGAACAGATCGTTCTGGATGCGCGCCAGCGCGGCATCGAGCGCCGCGTCATCGGCGGTGTGCAGGCGGGCAATGCCGATCGCGGCATTGGTTTCGTCGAGCGTGCCGTAGGCGGCAATGCGCAAGTCGTATTTCTTGCGCCGCTCGCCGCTGCCGAGCCCGGTGGTGCCGTCGTCGCCGGTGCGGGTATAGATCTTGTTGAGCTTGACCATCGCGACGCGGTCACTTCGACATGAACCACAGCGTGGTCATGATGACGACGATGGCGATGAATTGCAGCAGCACGCGCAGCCGCATCAGCTTCTGCGATGTGTTGCCCGAGCCGCCGCGCATCATGTTGGCGAGCCCGAGCAGCAGCACGATCGCGACCGCGCCGATGGCGACCGGGACGGCGAAATGGGACATGAAATTGGCCATGGCTCATTTGTAGCCTGGGTTGGGCGACAGCGAAACCCGGGAACGACGCTCAGACTCAGGCAATCGCGTCCAGGCCCCGCGACTTCACGATGGAAAGAAGCTTGAGCGACGGGCCGCTCGGCCGCTTTTCGCCGCGCTCCCATTCGCTGACGAGCTTCGGCTTCACGTTCAGGTAATGCGCGAAGACGCCCTGGCTGACACCTGCCCGTTTGCGGATAGCGACAATTTCCTTGGCCGACAGCGGCTCGACCGCAGTCAAGCATGAGGCGTCGAACTCGCGCATGGTGGCCTTGTCGATAAGACCGATGCGTTGCAGACCGGCCGCGGTCTCGTGAATCGCCGCCGATAGCCGGCTTCGATAACGACTTGCGTTAGTTTTCTTTGCGCTCATCACATGTCACCTCTTGCAATTCCGCGCCGTCGAGCGCGGCGGCAATCTGCACTTCGCTGTAACCCAGGTACAGCTTTGCCAGCTTTTTCAGCTCGTCGAGTTCACGGTCGTCGATATTGTCGCGCTCGCTCTTGGCGAAGCCGTACGGAAACACGCTACGTTGCGCGGTCCGATACGCGACCACGGTGCGATAGCCACCAGAGCGCCCACCACCTTGTCGTGCGACGCGCCGCTTGATGAGGCCGCCGCCAAGCTCAGCATCGATCAAGCCACGTTCCGCGCGGGGCAATGGCCTCGTACAGCCGCTTGTCGTCGAGACGCTCGCTGCGGGCAAAGCGCACAAACACTTTGGTCGCAAAACCCGCACCGGCGCCCTCCAACGTCAATTATAATATAACCCCTAGGGGTATATTTCAATGTCGCGCGGCCGGGCTGCGCGCGGCGCTTGTCGGCCCGGATTGCGTCGCGCGCAATCCGGGCTACAAGGAAGCCGCAAGTCGCAGAGGAACCACCGCAATGATCGTCGATTTCCAGCATCACTTCACGCCGCGCGAATTGATCAAGCAGGACCCGGGCGACCGGCTGATCCTCAATTACGATGCGCTCGGCGCGCCGAGCTACACGGTGCATTCGCTGCTCTACGATCTCGACGAGCACGTGCGGATGATGGACGTTTCCGGCATCGACGCCGCCTGGCTGACCAGCGCGGCGGGCATGTGCGCCGATCTCGAAACCTCGCGCTTCGTCAACGACAAGGCGAAGAAGGCCGAGCGCGACTATCCCGGCCGCTTCATCGGCGCCGCCCACGCCCACCCGCTCGGCGGCGCCGACGCCTTCAAGGAGCTCGCCCGCTGCCGCCATGAGCTCGGCTTCCAGGGCGTGACCGTCTGCTCGGAATTCGACGGCAGGTGGATCGACGATCCGGCGATCGAGCCGTTCTGGAACGAAGTGGAAAAGCTCGGCCTGTTCGTGTTCGTGCACCCGGCGCTGAAGCTCAACCAGGCGCAGCAATTCGACGCGTACGACACCGCGCGCGGCGTCGGCCGCGAATTCTCGCTCATCATGGCGACCATCCGCTTGGTCAATTCCGGCGTGTTCGACCGCCATCCGGGCCTGACCGTGCACATGGCGCATCTGTCCGGCGGCATCGCCGGCATGCTGCCGCGCGTGCGCTGTTTCCAGGACAAGGAGTTTTGGGGCACTGCCGGCAATAAGCGCCACGGCGTCACGCCGCAGCACGACTTCGACCACTACATCGGCAACAATCTGGTGTTCGACACCGCGGGCTTTGCCGGCGGCATCGGCGCGATCAAGGCCGGGCTTTGCGAAATCCCCGCCGCGCGCATGGTGTTCGCCACCGATTATCCGCAGGAAATCCGCAAGCGCGAGATCGTGCGCGACTTCGTGCGCGACATTCGCGCGCTCGGCGCCGACGGCGAGCGGATCTTGTCGGGCAATGTCGGGCTGCTGCTCAAAGCGCCGCGGCGCGCTCAGGCATAGGCGAAACGGCCCTGGCGCCGGAACAGGAGCCACAGCACGATCGTGCCGTTGACCGCGTTCCAGCCGAGGCCGTTGAAGAACGCGGCGCGGTAGGAACCGGTCAGATCGAAAATATAACCCGACAGCCAGCCGCCCAACGCCATGCCGAACAGGCTCGCCATCAAAATGATGCCGACCCGGGTGCCCGCCTCCTTGGCCGGAAAATATTCGCGCACGATGATGGCGTAGCTCGGCACGATGCCGCCCTGGAACAGGCCGAACACCGCCGAGATGACGTAGAGCGAAACCAGCCCGTCAAAGAACAGGTAGAGCAGCAAGGCGACGCCCTGCAGCGCCGATCCCAGCATCAGCGTCGGCAAACCGCCGATGCGGTCGGCGATGAACCCCGAGCCGATGCGCCCGACCATCCCGAACGCCATCATCAGCGCCAGCATGTCGGCGCCGCGCCCAACGCCGTAGCCGAGATCGCCGCAATAGGCGACGATGTGGACCTGCGGCATCGACATCGCCACGCAGCAGCAGACCGACGCCAGCGCCAGAAGCGTCTGCAGCCCTCGCGCCGAGAGGCCGAACGCCGCCGGCGCTCCCTTGCGCGCCGCGGCGCCGGCGTCGATCAGCGCAACGGGCGCGCGCCGGCGCAAGGCGACGGCGCCGATGAGCAGCATGGCCGCGCCGCACGTCAGCGCGATGCCGACGTGGGTCGCCCGCCAGCCGTAGAGCGCGATGGCGTGCTGCACGATCGGCGGCCACACCGTGCCGGCGAGATAGTTTCCGGCCGAGCAAAGCGTCACTGCGACGCCGCGACGGCGGACGAACCAATTCGCGATGTCGGCGATCAGCGGGCCGAGCGTCGCCGAGGTTCCGAACCCGATCACGGCGTGCGCAAATGCGAACATCACCAGGCTGCCGGCATCCGCGGCGCCGAGGTAACCGGCGCTGAGCGCCACTGCACCAAGCGCCAGCGGGCCCAAAATTCCGGTCCGGTCGAACAGGCGGCCCATGAACACGCCGCCCAAGGCAAATCCCACCATCGCCAGCGTGAACGGCAGCGAGGCTTGCGAGCGCGGCACGGCGAATTCGGCCTGCACCGGCGGCAGCGCCACCACCACCGACCACATGCCGACGCCGCCGACGGTCGAGACCAGCACCGTCGCGGCCAGGCGCAGCCACGCCTGTCGTGAGTCGGGGACGAAGTCCCTGACCGCTTTCGATTCTGCAACCGGCTTCATCGTCCGACATCTACCGGCGCGACCATCGCCGTCAATCCCGGAGCTTTTGGATCAGGGCGTAGCCTGGGTTGAGCGCAGCGAAACCCAGGGAACGATCGAGGATCAGGGAACGATCGAGGAGATGTAACGCCGCCCTGGGTTTCGCCTTGCTCAACCCAGGCTACATTTTAGTTCGACCCGTCCAGCAATCGCCGCGCGATGACGTTGGCCTGGATTTCGGCGGCGCCTTCGAAAATGTTGAGGATGCGGGCGTCGCACAGGATGCGCGAGATCGGAAACTCCACGGCAAAGCCGTTGCCGCCGTGGATCTGCACGGCGTTGTCGGCGGCAGACCAGGCGACGCGGGCGGCGAGCAGCTTCGCCATGCCGGCCTCGAGGTCGCAGCGCCGGCCGGAATCCTTCTGCCGCGCCGCGTAATAGGTGAGTTGCCGCGCGATCATGATCTCGACCGCCATCATGGCGAGCTTGTCGGAGACGCGCGGAAAATTGGCGATCGGCTCGCCGAACTGCAGGCGCGCCGCGGCGTAGGCGAGCCCCTGCTCCATCGCCGCTTGCGCGACGCCGATGGCGCGCGCCGCGGTCTGGATGCGCGCCGACTCGAACGTCGCCATCAACTGCTTGAAGCCGAGGCCCTCGACGCCGCCGAGCAGATTGTCGGCCGGCACGGCAAAGCCGTCGAAGGCGATCTCGTATTCCTTCATGCCGCGATAGCCCAAAACTTCGATCTCGGTGCCCGACATGCCGGCGGCGGGGAACGGCTTGTCGTCGGTGCCGCGCGGCTTCTCCGCAAGCAGCATGGAGAGGCCGCGATAGCCGCTTTCGGCCGGATTGGTGCGCACCAAGAGCGTCATCAGGTCGGCGCGCACCGGATGCGTGATCCAGGTCTTGTTGCCGTAGACCTTGTAAGCGTCGCGCTCGCGCACCGCGCGGGTCTTGAGCGAGGCGAGATCGGAGCCGGTGTTCGGCTCGGTGAACACCGCCGTCGGCAGCACTTCGCCGGAGGCGATCTTCGGCAGCCATCGGCGCTTCTGATCCTCGGTGCCGCTGCCCAAGATCAACTCGGCCGCAATCTCCGAGCGGGTGCCGAGCGAGCCGACGCCGATATAGCCGCGCGCCAGCTCCTCGGAGACGACGCACATGGATTCCTTGCCGAGCCCCATGCCGCCGTAATCCTCGGGGATGGTGAGGCTGAACACGCCGAGCTCGGACATCTGCACGATGACGTCGAGCGGAATGTATGCGTTGCGCAGATGCCATTCCTGCGCATGCGGCGCGACCTGGCCGTCGGCGAACTTGCGCATCTCCTCGCGGATCGAATCCAAGGTGTCGTCAAGACCGCAGACGCCGACCGTGGCGTCCGGCCGCTCGCGCATCAGCTCGACGAGGCGGGCGCGGCGCGGCGCGGTATTGCCGGTGACGACGAGGTGATCGACGCCCGGCGTGATGCGTGCCGCCACCGCGGCGGGGCTCAGGCCGAGCTCGCCGAGCCGGACGATCTCGCCCTGGCTCATGGCAATGCCGCCGAGCACCTGCGCCAGGTACTCGCCGGCGCCGATGCGCACCAGAAGCTCCTCGATCTCGCCGAAATGGCCGCTCGCCGTCAGCCGCTCCGCATAGGCAGCGAGCTGACGGATCGCCTCGACATAGGTGGCGAGCCAGGCAAGCCCGTGGGTGGCGCGCTGCTCGCGGTCGAACACCCTCGCCGTCGGCCGGCCGTCGACGGTGACCCGGGAGGCCACCGCGCGGCGGGCGTCGGCGAACAGGGCTTCGACGGCGGTAACCGCCTCGCCAAGGGCCGCGATCAAGCTTGGGCCGGTCAGGTCCTGGCCGTCCGATCGGCCGGCGGCGGATGCGATGGGAGATGCGGCAAGCGGCATAGCAAGCTCCGGTCCCCCCTGCCTGGCGATCCCCCGCTAGCGGGGAAGCTAGGTGGGGTGCAAGCCGCCCGGACGGCCCGATAACCTTACGCGTGCAGTGCACAAAAGCCAATAAGGCCGGTTTTCTTGGGCTTCCCCCACACGCAAGGCGCGATTCCTTGGCAAATATTAACCATTTTCCGTTTTGCTGACGCTGAGTGCCGCCACGATGCCAGCGGCAGCAAGAGCCCGCAGTCGGTCCAGTCGATGTTCGTCCTGCACGCCTTCTCCAAGCTGTCGGTCCGCGCCCGCATCGTCGTCCTCGGCGTCATCCCGGTGATGGGGTTCATCGCCAATGGCATCGCCTTCACCGTCGGCGACATCGAGGTCGGCCGCGCTTTCGACAGCGTGCATCGCTACACCAAGGTCGCCGACGCCAGCCGCGACCTCAAAACCGGGCTGCTGATGATGCGCACGGCGACCACGCAATACGTGGCGCGGCCGTCCGATCGCGAGGTCGCCGATTTCAACGCCGGCCAGGAGCTGGCGATGACATCGCTCGACCGCATCGCGGCGACGCTCGGCAGCTCGGACGCCGATACCATCACGCCGCTGCGCATCACCGTGCGCGACCTCAAGACCAGCTTCGAGAGCCTGGTCAACGAGCAGAAGACGCTCGGCTATGACGAGACCACCGGCATCACCGCGCAGCTCACCGCTGCAAGCTCGGCGGTGGAGAAGATCATCCACGACGATCTGAACTGGGTGGCCGACGGCGACGCCCGCAAGCTTCTGATCTCGCTGCTCACCATGCGGCGCGACGAGATCGCCTACCGGCTGACGCGCTCGCGCGGCTTCGAGAAGCGCTTCCTCGACGAGGTCAAGAACTTCAACAGCCTGTTCGATTCCGTCGACGGCGCCCCGTCGATGAAGCAGGCCCTGAACGATCAGGTGCGCAACTACAGTTTCGCCTTCGCCCAATGGGTCGCCTCGACCGACAATATCGAGCCGCTGGTCGGGCTGATCGGCCACGACACCGAGACCGTGCTGCCGGAAGCCGACAAGATCATCGCTGCGGCGCGCGACAGCGCCGATGCCGCGGCCACGGCGCTGGCCGCCTCACGCGCCCGCATCCGCGACTTCATCCTGTGGATCGGGCTTGGCGTGGTGCTGATCGTGCTGGGTTGTAGCTGGCGCATCGGCCGCTCGATCACGCGGCCGCTCGAAGGGCTGGCCGGGGCGATGAAGAAGCTTGCCGACGGCGACACTTCGGCGTCCATCCCGGCGACCAAGGCGCATGACGAGATCGGCGCCATGGCCCGCGCCGTGCTGGTGTTCCGCGACAGCATGATCGAGCGCGGGCGGCTCGCCGCGGTCGAGGCGCAGGCCAATGCCACGCGCGAACGGCGCGGCGAGGTGATCGCCGCGATGATCCGCAAGTTCCGTGAATCCGTCGAGCAGGCGCTGGCGCGGCTGCGCGAGTCGGCGGACCGGCTCGAGACTGCGGCCAGCGGCCTCAACACCGCCGCCGACGCGGTGTCGGCCGAGGCGCGCGACGCCGAAAACCGGGTCGGCACCGCGTCCGTCAACGTCACCACGGTGGCAAGCTCGATCGAGGAGCTGGCCGCCTCGATCGGCGAGATCGCGCTGCAGGCGACGCGCTCGACCGAGGTCGCCGGCCGCGCCGTTGCCGAGTCCAAGCGCACCGTCAACACCATGTCGGAGCTCGGCAACGCCGCGAACCGGATCGGCGAGGTGATCGGCCTCATCCAGTCGATCGCCGGCCAGACCAACCTGCTCGCGCTCAACGCCACCATCGAGGCGGCGCGCGCCGGCGAAGCCGGTCGCGGCTTCGCCGTGGTCGCCACCGAAGTGAAATCGCTCGCCGCGCAGACCGCGCGCGCCACCGAGGACGTCGCCGCGCAGATCGGCTCGATCCAGTCGGCCACCGCCGACGCGGCGCAGGCCATCGAGCAGGTGTCGTCGATCATCGACGACATGTCGGAGATTGCCGTGACGGTGGCGTCCACGGTCGAGGAGCAGAACAACGCGGTCGCCTCGATCGCCGAAGGCGTCAACCGCGCCTCGGTCGAAGCCAAGACCGGCGCCGACGCCATGAGCCGCGTCGCCGGCGCCTCGAGCGGCGCCCGCGCCACCGCGGCCGACGTCAAGGCGCTGTCGGATGCGCTCGCCATCGAGGCGGAGAATTTGCAGGGCGAAGTGCGCCGCTTCCTCGCCGACGTGCAGGCGGCATAAACTTTATTGGCGTCGTTCTCGCATTGCGGTAGCGGCTTGTTTTTTGCCGGGCGCGGCCGGGCTCATGGCTGCGGGAAATACCCCGGCAGATTCCGCTTTCGCCGCAGCCTTCGATATGGCGTTTGCCGGCGCGCGGAGCCTCGACCAAGGCCGTATGGTTGTTGAAGCGCGGACGACATTGCATGATGGCTCCTTGCGCGTTGTTCCCCGACGGATGACGATGCCGACCCTGCGGAACCAGCCATTTTCCGACGAAGGCGCCACGGCGCGATGCTGAAAGCCTTAGGTATCTCCTTCCGCGTCGCTCTCGACGCCTTCTATCGCTTCAGCGCCGACGATGGCTGGGCGATCGCCAGCCACATCGCGCTGTCGGTGCTGATGTCGATGTTCCCGTTTTTGATCCTGATCACCGCGATCGCCGGCTTCATCGGCTCGAAGAATCTGGCCGACGAGGTGGCGCAGATCATCATCGAGGCCTGGCCGCGCACGGTATCGAACCAGATCGCCGGCGAGATTCACAGCGTGCTGACCACGGCGCGCGGCGACATTCTCACCATCGGCGCCGCGTTGGCGGTCTATTTTGCCTCGAGCGGCGTCGAAAGCCTGCGCATCGGATTGAACCGCGCCTACGGGCTCATCGAGCCGCGGCCGATGTGGCTGTTGCGCCTGGAGTCCATCGGCTACGTGCTGGTTGCCGCGGTCGGCATGCTGGCGCTGTCGTTCCTGGTCGTGCTGGCGCCGTTGGCGTTTCAGACGGCGCAGCGCTACGCGCCCTGGCTCGCCGAGGTGGAAAGCCATTTTAACATCGGCCGCTTCGCGGTCGCGGGCGTGCTGCTGATCACGTCGCTCCTGATCCTGCACATGTGGCTGCCGGCGGGGCGGCGTCCGCTCTCGGCGGTGTGGCCCGGCATCGTCGCGACGCTGGCGATGTGGCTGACCTGCGGCTACGTGTTCGGCCGCTATCTCGCCAGCTTCTCATACACCTATGTGCACTATTACGCCGGCCTCGCCTCGGCGATGATGGCGCTGGTGTTTCTCTATTTCACCGCGCTGATCTTCATCTACGGCGGCGAGCTCAACGCCGCGATCGCGCGCGAGCGGCAGCAGCAAAAATAACCCTCTGCTTACGCCGCCGCCGCTTCCACCACGTCCTCGAAGTTCCGCAGGCCCGGGCGCGGCGTGTTGACCAGCACCGCCATGTTGCCCGGCTTGTGGCGATTGGTGCGCATCAGTTCGTGGGCGTAGGGGATTTTCTCCCACGGGAACACCTCGCTCATGCACGGATCGATGCGCTGGTCGAGCACGAACTGGTTGGCGGCGCTGGCTTGCTTGAGGTGGGCGAAATGCGAGCCCTGGATGCGCTTCTGCCGCATCCAGACGTAACGGGCATCGAAGGTGATGTTGTAGCCGGTGGTGCCGGCGCAGAACACCACCATGCCGCCGCGCTTGACCACCAGGCACGACACCGGGAACGTCGCTTCGCCGGGATGCTCGAACACGATGTCGACGTCGCGCTTGCCGGTGATGTCCCAGATCGCCTTGCCGAAGCGGCGCGCCTCCTTGACCCAGGCGTCGTATTCGGGTGCGCCGACCTTCGGCATCTGGCCCCAGCATTTGAAGTCGTTGCGATTGATGACGCCCTTGGCGCCGAGCTCGAACACATATTGCTTCTTGCCCTCGTCGGAGACGATGCCGACGGCGTTGGCGCCGGACGCGGCGACGAGCTGCACGCCGAACACGCCAAGGCCGCCGGAGGCGCCCCAGACCAAAACGTTGTCGCCGGGCTTGAGCGTATGCGGCGGATGGCCGAACAGCATGCGATACGCCGTGGCCAGCGTGAGCGTATAGCAGGCCGCCTCTTCCCAACTCAGATGGGCGGGCTTGCGCATCAATTGCCGCGACTGCACCCGGCAGAACTGCGCGAACGAGCCGTCCGGCGTCTCGTAGCCCCAGATGCGCTGCGACGGCGACAACAGCGGATCGCCGCCGTTACAGTCCTCGTCGTCGCCGTCGTCCTGATTGCAATGGACGATGACCTCGTCGCCGACTTTCCAGCGATTGACCTTCGAGCCGGTCGCCCAGACCACGCCGGAGGCATCGGAGCCGGCGATGTGAAACGGATGCTTGTGGCCGTCGAGCGGCGACACCGGAATGCCCAAACCGGCCCACACGCCGTTGTAGTTGACGCCGCCGGCCATGACATAAACCAGCACTTCGTCCTCGGCGATCGGCCAGGTCGGCACCACCTCCCTCTGCATCGCCTGCTCGGGCGGGCCGTGGCGCTCCTTGCGGATCGCCCAGGCGTGCATATTGGCCGGCACGTGGCCGAGCGGTGGAATTTCGCCAATCGCGTAAAGATCTTTGAGCGGTGCGGCTGCGGGTTTTCTCTGGGCGACGGCCATGGTGGGCTCCGTCTCAACCGTGCGACGCGACTTCCGGGGTCGCGGCGGTGATCGCGCCCAGTCTGCCGCAGCCTATATTGCAGCGCAACAATTAATTGCGTGCGATGCAACATACCCACCGGCTGCGCTGACAGGTTCCGTCGGACGCCCTATGGTCATCGTGACGCAGCACAAACTGCGTAGGGCGCCGCGCACACAAAAGCTGGCTCGAGCCGGGACAGCTCATCAAACGCGCCTCACCCCGTCCGACGACAGGAGACGAAAGCATCGCGCCGAGCGCCGCGCCGCAGCTCAGGCCAGGGCGGACGATCGGACCGATCGGACTGTCGCTGGTGCTTGGCTATCTGATCGTTCTCGGCGGCACTTATCTGCAGGGCCATTTCTGGACCGACCCGCAGGGCCGGCCGATCGCCAACGATTTCGTCAACCTCTATGCGGCCGGCCGGCTCGCGCTCGACGGCCACGCCGCCTCCGCCTACGACTGGAGCCTGCATCGCGCCGCCGAAGTCGGCGCCGTCGGCTATGACTTCGACGGCTATTACGGCTGGCACTATCCGCCGCCGGCGTTGTTTTTTGCCGCGGCGCTGGCGGCCCTCCCTTATCTGTCGGCAGCGCTGGTCTGGCTGGTCGCGACGCTCGGTGCTTACGTCGCCGCCATCGCCGGCATTTTGGGCCGCACCGGGATTTTGTTCGCGCTCGGCTTTCCCGCCGCGATCTGGAACGTCACCGCCGGACAAAACGGCTTCCTCACCGCGGCGCTGATCGGCGGCACGCTCGGCTTGTTGCAGCGGCGCCCGCTGTTGGCCGGCATCTGTCTCGGCCTGCTCACCTACAAGCCGCAGTTCGGTCTCTTGTTTCCGTTCGTGCTGATCGCCGACCGGCAATGGCTGACCGTTGCGGCTGCGGCGATCACCGCGATCGCGCTCGCGGCGCTGTCATGGCTCGCATTCGGAGCCGCGACGTGGGATGCGTTCGCGCACTGGGCGCCGCTCTCGAGCCACGCGCTGATCGAGGAAGGCGCCCTGGATTGGGACCGGGTGCAGAGCGTGTTCGCGTTTGTGCGCGCCCACGGTGGCAGCGAAGCTTTGGCCTGGACGGTGCAGGCCGTGGTGACGCTCGGCCTCGCCGTCGGTCTCGTCTTGCTGTGGCGCAGCCGCGTGCCGTTCGAGCTTAAAGCCGCGGCGCTCGCCGCGGGCACGCTGCTCGCCTCGCCTTATCTGTTCATGTACGACGTGGTCGTGCTGGCGGTCGCGGTGGCGTTCCTGCTGCGATTTGCGTTAGAGCACGACTTTCTCGACAAAATTGAGATTGCAGCGCTGACCGCCGGCGGCGTGCTGATCCTGGTCTATCCGTACGTGAAGACCCACGTCGGACTGGCCGCGATCGTCATCGTCATGGTTTTGGCGGCGCGCCGCGTCCGCACCGCGAGGCGCTTGCGACCGGCGCCACTGCGCTAGCTGCAAAATTCACTCGGCCGGAACGGCGACGGGAACCAGCGCGCCGGCGACACCGCGGAGCTGCCACCTGGCGACGCGGCGTCCGGCGTGGCGCGCGGCCAGGATCGACAGCGCCGCAATCGCGCTGCCGGCGATGATGTCGATGAAATAATGCCCGCCGTTGATCGGCGTCGCCGCCAGCATCGCGGTGAACGCCAGCAGCACGATCGGCCGCATCCAGCGCACCGGCCACAGCGCCCAGGCATAGAGCACGGCGGAGGCGGCGTGAAAGCTCGGGAAGGTGACGATGCCGCCGAGCCCGAGCAGATCGAGATGGCGCAAGCTGCCGTTGCGCGCCGGCGGCAGGTCGCGGAGCTGGTCGAGATAGGGCTGCAGGTTGAGGTGCTTGATGCTTGCCGGATCGAGGCCGACCTGCTGGAACACGCCGATCGCCGGCACGAACGCCGAAATGATCGTGGTCGCGATCAGCGCCAGGCCGAAGGCGAAGGTAAACTCCTCGATGCGGTAATAGCGCTGCGTCGCCGCCAGCACGACCGGGATGGCGAAGATCGGCCAGCGGATCATGGTGTAGCCGTAGTTCAGCCAGGCGGCGAGCGCCGGATGATCGTCGACATAGCGCACATAGGCGCCCCAGTCGAAACCGAGCGCGCGGTCGATGGCGAGCAGGGTGGCGTCCCGCATCGGCAAGTTCGCCGCCGCCGCCACATAGGTCAACGGCGTCATCACCGCGGTGATCAGCACGATCTGGGCGGTGCCGCCGAGCACGAACATCACCTGCGGATCGCGCCGTTTCGGCGAGCAGGCGTTGGCATGGGCGAAGCCGGCGTAAAGCCCGACATAACCGACGGCGACGGCGAGCCCGGTCAGTTCCAGCGAGAAGTCGGTGACGACGAGGCTCGCCGCCAGCACCACGCCCATG
>JASHQO010000194.1 GCA_030039105.1 Xanthobacteraceae bacterium | reverse complement strand
CGCGGCTGGCTGTGGTGGCGGCGCATCGCGCTGCCGGCGGTGCTGCCGTACTACGTGACCGGCGCGATCACCGCGTCCGGCGGCTCGTGGAACGCCAGCATCGTCGCCGAGGTCGCCTCGTGGGGCAACGAGCACCTCGAAGCAAAAGGCCTCGGTGCCTATATTGCCCAACAGACCGATGCCGGCGACTTTCACCGCATCGTGCTCGGCATCGCGGTGATGAGCCTGTACGTCGTCGCCATCAATCGCGTGTTCTGGCGTCCGCTGTACCTCTACGCCGAACGCAAATTCCGGCTCGGATGAGGAGTGACCATGAACGCACCTCTGCTCGACATTCACGACCTGCGTCACACCTTTCCGAAAGCCGACGGCGGCGATCTTCTGGTGCTCGACGGCATCGAGTTGCAGATCGCGCAGGGCCAGATCGTCGGCCTCCTCGGTCGCACCGGGTCCGGCAAATCGACGCTGCTGCGGCTGATCGCCGGCCTGGCGCAGCCGTCGGACGGCACCGTCACTTATCTGGGTCAGCCGGTGCTCGGGCCGGCGCCCGGCATCGCCATGGTGTTTCAGGGTTTTGCGCTGTTTCCCTGGCTGACCGTGCTGGAGAACGTGCAACTCGGCCTGGAGGCGCTCGGCCTGCCCGACCCGGAGATCCGCAAGCGCGCGCTGGCGGCGATCGACCTGATCGGTCTCGACGGCTACGAGTCCGCCTATCCGCGCGAACTGTCCGGCGGCATGCGCCAGCGCGTCGGCTTTGCCCGGGCGCTGGTCGTGCATCCCAATATCCTGCTGATGGACGAGCCGTTCTCGGCGCTCGACGTGCTGACCGCCGAAACGCTGCGCACCGACTTTCTCGAGCTGTGGGGCGACGGCAAGCTGCCGATCAAGGGCGTGATCCTGGTCACCCACAATATCGAGGAAGCGGTGCTGATGTGCGACCGCATCCTGCTGTTCTCCAACAATCCCGGCCGCATCATCCGCGAGATCGGCGTCGACCTGCGCCATCCGCGCAATCGGCTCGACCCGCAATTCCGCGACCTGGTCGAGAAGATCTACGTGGCGATGACCGCGCGCGGTACGGCCGCACAAACCGGTTCCGAGAAGCAGATCACGATCAACACGGTGCTGCCGCGGGTTTCGGCCAATCTGTTCTCCGGTCTGGCGGAGACGCTGGCCCCCGCGCCGTACAACGGCAAGGCGGACTTGCCGGTTCTGGCCGACGAGCTGCACATGGAGGGCGACGAATTATTTCCCGTCGCCGAAGCGCTGCAGATGTTTCATTTCGCCGAGGTCGAGGGCGGCGACATAAGGCTCACCGATGCCGGCAAGCAGTTCGCCGAACTGGGCACCGACGATCGCAAGAAGCTGTTCCAGCGCCAGTTGTTGCAGTACATTCCCCTCGCCGCGCATATCCGCCGGGTGCTGCAGGAGCGCACCAATCACCTGGCGCCGAAGAGCCGCTTCCTGGACGAGCTCGAAGACCATATGAGCACGGAGGATGCCGAGCACACGTTACGCGCCGTGACCGCGTGGGGCCGTTACGCCGAAGCCTTCGCCTATGATGACGACAGCGGAGCGTTCAGCCTCGAAAATCCGTCGTAAGCTTGGGCTTGAGCTTGCGTGATACGTTCATCTGGTGGGGGTGACGATGTCTATATTTCCGCAATTCGACGGCGGCGCCCGCGTGCGCTCGCTGCTGCTGCTGTCGCTGGCGCTCAACGTGCTGTTCGCCGGCGCCGCCGGCGCGGTGGCGGTGCGCTATACCGGCACTGTGCCGCTGGCCCGCGTGGCGCAGATCGACCACGACGCCGCCAACCGGCTCAATCGGATCGCCGCGACGTTGCCGGCGGCCGACGCCGAAATCATGCAGGCCGAGCTGCGCGGCGACGCCGTAAAGATCGCCGGCGCCCAGGCCGATCTGCGGCTGTCGCAGCAGGCGCTGCGCGACAGCCTGCGGGCCGAGCCGTTCGACGCCAACGCCATGCGCGCGGCCATGTCGGCGAGCCGCACGGCGCGGGAGAACTTCGAGCAGGTACTGCAGGGCGTGATCGCGACGGCCGCCGCCAAAATGTCGGTGGTCGGCCGCAACAAGCTCGCCGACCGGTCGGCGATGCGCGGCAACGCCACGGCAACGCGATAAGCGATCGGCGCTAAGCCGCGCTGCGGCGGACATTGGCGGCGATCGCCAGCAGCGCGCGCTCGGCGATGGTGTCGGCGAGATCGGGATTGCGCCGCGATTGCAGCACGGCGTCGGCGAGCTCGGCCATGGCGCTCAAAAGCTTGGCTGCGCTCCATAGTTTGAGCGCCGCGCCGATCGCATCCTTGCGGCGGAAATTGATCGGCGGTTGCGCGGCATCCAGCGAGAAGCCGGAGCCGGCCTCGATCGCCGTGCGCCATTTGTGCAATTGCGCGACCTGGCGCTGCACCGCGAACAGGATCGATCCCGACGACGTTCCGCCGAGCCGAGCCTTGCCGAGCTGGTTTTCGAGCTCACCCGGACGTCCGGCAAAGGTCGCGTCGACGAGGTCGTCGAGCGCCAGCGCCGAGGCGTCGGACACCACCGCGGCGATGTCGTCGACGCCGACCTGGTCCCGGCCGCGGGCATATAGCGCGAGCTTGGCGATTTCGCTGCGCGACGCCGCGCGGTCGCCGCCAAGGAGCGGGATCAGCATGGCGCGGGCGTCGGGCGCAAGCTTCAGCCCGGCTTCGCGCATCTCGCTGTCGATCAGCCGCTCGCGGTCGCGCTCGGAGTCGGCGTAGCACGGCAGCGCCGCGGCGTTCTTGGCGCGCTCGCAGATGGCGCGCAGCGGCGCGTTGCGGCGCAGGTCGCCGGCCTCGATGACGACGCGGCATTCGAGCCGCGGCAGCGCCAGCGCCGCCTCGACCGCGGGTGCGATATTGCGGCCGCCGGCCTTGACCCAGACCGCGCGCCGGCCGCCGAACAGCGGAATGGTCTGCGCCTCTTCGGCGAGCCGCGACGGCGCGGCGCTGAGCGCTTCGGCTTCGAGGCGGGCCAGCGCGAACGGATCGTTCGGATCGTCGACCGACGCCTTGATCAAGGCCTTGACCCGCTCGCTGACCAGGCCGGCGTCGGGGCCGAACACCAGGACCACCGGCCGCGCCGGATCGGGACGCGCCACGAAGCCATCGACGTCGGCGAATTTTACGGCGGTCATTCGAAATCTCTTCGGCAGCAATTTTACATATGGTGTTTCTCGGGCAGCGCAGCACCATAAGCGCGTTCGCGCGCGTCTTACGCGCGCCTATGGCGATGCGCTGCAGACCCGGGAACGTCACGAACTCTCAAGTCTG
>JASHQO010000014.1 GCA_030039105.1 Xanthobacteraceae bacterium | reverse complement strand
CGCGTGCTGGCGCTGCTTGCCGACGGCTTCACGCGCAACAAGGGCGACGCGGCGCGCGAGGCCGGCGTCAGCGCCGGCGTGATCGACGGACTGATCGACGAAGGCACGCTCGAAGCCGTGGTGCTGCCGCCGGAGCCGGTAGCGCAAAAGCCCGATCCGGATTTCACCCGGACCGAATTTACCGCCGAGCAGCAGGCCGCGGCCGCGGCGTTGCAGGCAACCGTGGCGGACGGCGGCTATTCGGTGACGCTGCTCGACGGCGTCACCGGCTCGGGCAAGACCGAGGTCTATTTCGAGGCGGTCGCCGACACCATTCGCCGCGGCCGGCAGAGCCTGATCCTGATGCCGGAGATCGCGCTGACCGCGCAATTTTTGGACCGCTTCGCCGCGCGGTTCGGCGTGCGACCGGCGGAATGGCATTCGGAGCTGACGCCGCGCCGGCGTGCGCGCACGTGGAAAGCCGTCGCCGACGGCGAAGCGTCCGTGGTGGTCGGCGCGCGCTCGGCGCTATTTCTGCCCTACGCCGATCTTGGCCTGATCGTCGTCGATGAGGAGCACGACCCGGCCTACAAGCAGGAGGACGGCGTGCACTATCACGCCCGCGACATGGCGGTGGTGCGCGGCCATATCGCCCGCATCCCGGTGCTGCTGTCGTCGGCGACGCCGGCATTGGAGACCATGGTCAATGCGCGGCGCGGCCGCTATCGACGCCTGCTGCTGCCCGAGCGGTTCGGCGGCCAGCGCCTGCCTGCGGTCGAGGCCATCGACCTGAGGGAAGCGCCGCCGCCGCGCGGCCGCTTCGTCTCGCCGGTGCTGGCCGAAGCGGTGAAGACCGCGCTCGAGCGGCGCGAGCAGGCGCTGCTGTTCCTCAATCGCCGCGGCTATGCGCCGCTGACCCTGTGCCGCGCCTGCGGCTTTCGCTTCTCCTGCCCGAACTGCGACGCCTGGCTGGTCGATCACCGTTTCCGCAAGCAGCTTGTCTGCCACCACTGCGGCTTCGCCCAGCCGCATCCGGTGCATTGTCCGAACTGTCGGGCGGAAAACTCCTTCGTCGCCTGCGGCCCGGGCGTCGAGCGGCTAGAAGAGGAAGTGCGCGACCTGTTTCCGCAGGCCCGCGTGCTGGTGCTGTCCTCGGATCTCGTCGCCACCGTCGAGCGGCTGCGCGAGGAATTGGACGACGTGGCGGCGGGCCGCTTCGATATCGTCATCGGCACCCAGCTCGTCGCCAAGGGCCATCATTTTCCAATGCTCAACCTTGTCGGCATCGTTGACGCGGACTTGGGCCTGAGCAACGGCGATCCGCGTGCCGCAGAGCGCACCTTCCAGCTCCTGCACCAGGTCGTCGGCCGCGCCGGCCGCAAAGCCGGCGCAGGCCTCGGGCTATTGCAAACCCACCAGCCCGAGCATCCGGTGATGCGGGCATTGATCGCGCAGGACCGCGAGGCGTTCTACGACGCCGAGATCGCAGGGCGCGAGCGCGACCGCTATCCGCCGTTCGGCCGTCTCGCCTCGATCGTCGTCTCCGGCCCCGACAAGAACGACACGGCGTCCCATGCCCGCGCGCTGGTCCGCGCCGCGCCCAAAGTTGAAAGCATGATCGCCGAGGACGTCCGCGTGCTCGGTCCCGCCGAAGCGCCGCTCGCGCTGGTGCGCGGCCGCTATCGTTTCCGCCTCCTGATCAAAGCGCCGCGTGGCTTCGACCTGTCCACATACCTGCGCGAATGGCTGCGCGCTGCGCCCAAGGCCAGAGGCTCGATCAAGCTCGACATCGACATCGACCCGCAAAGCTTTTTGTGAGAAGCAAGCTTATGCAGATACTCAGCCGCATCGTTGCGGTGCTCGTTGTTGCCGCCGTCTTTGGCATAGCCGACGCCGCGTCCGCCGAACCGTTCCCGTCCCGCCCGGTCACCCTGATCGTTCCTTATGCCGCCGGCGGGCCGACCGACACCATTGCGCGCGTCATCGGCGACCGCATGGGGCAGCGGCTCGGCCAGCCGGTCGTGATCGAGAACATCGCCGGCGCGGCGGGCACCATCGCGGCGGCACGGGTGGCGCGCGCGGCGCCGGACGGTTACACGACGTTCATCGCGACGTGGTCGTCGCATGTGGTCAGCCCGGTCATTTATCCGCTGCCCTACGACGTGTTTCGCGATTTCGCGCCGGTGGTCTGGTTGACGCAAACGCCGTTGATGCTGGTGTCGAAGAAGGATTTGCCGGCGGATAATCTCAAGGAACTGGCGGCGTGGCTCGAGGCCAAACCCGATCCTGCCCTGCTCGGCAATGCCGGCGGCACCGACCAGGTGGCGGGCTATCTGCTGCAGCAAAAAACCGGAGCGAAAATCCAGCTAGTGCCGTATCGCGGGCTGGCGCCGGCGATGCAGGATCTCGTCGCCGGCCGCATCGATCTGTTGTTCGACCAGCCGTCCGATGCGCTGCCGCAGATCAAGAGCGGCTCCATCAAGGCCTATGCGGTCACCGCGGACAGGCGCGCCGCGGTGGCGCCCGATATACCGACGGTCGACGAGGCTGGCCTGCCCGGCCTGCACATCGCGCCGTGGCATTCGCTGTGGCTGCCGAAGGGCACGCCGGAGGATATCGTCGCCAGGCTCAATGCCGCCACGATGGATGCGCTGGCCGATCCCGCGGTGCGCAAGCGGCTGTCCGACGTCGGCCAGGACGTGGTGCCGCGCGAGCAACAAACCCCGGCGGCGCTCGCCGCCTATTACCAGGCCGAGACCGACAAGTGGTGGCCGATCATCAAGGCGGCCGGGCTGAAAGCGGAATAAAATGTGGGATGGGTTTCGCTGCGCTCAACCCCATCTACGATGTCTTGCGCCGCGCCGGCGCCTTTCGTTTGCGCCTCGCCCGCGGCGCGAATTTCTTACGCTCGGCGACTGCCAGCGCCCGCGATGCCCACACCGCAAGCTCGTCGGGATCGTCGTAGAGCCGCTCCGGCAAGCGCCAATAGGGCAGGGCAACGCGGCCGCGCTGGCCGCGCGTATAGGTGAATGGCCGGCTGCCTTCGCGCTCGAAATCTGGAATGCTGGTGTCGTCGGCCTTGAGATAGATCGTGCCGTCGGACACCAGTCCGAACATGACTCCGTCGCAAAAGATGCCGGCGCTGCGGAACATGCGCCGTATCGTCACCGCACGGAATGGCGCGAACAATTCGCGGATGAATTCAGGATCCAAGCGGGAGCCTCCGACCGTAGCCCGGATGGGCCCGGCGATATCCGGGGTGCGCGTGCCGCGCGTCTATCCGGCATGTCGCTTCGCTCATGCGGGCTACGCGAACCGCTCCTTCGCCCGGGCGCGCGCCTTCATCGCTTCGACCTCGCGGTGCTTCGCCGGGCTCGCGGTCTCGAGCGCGCCGAGCAGCCGGCGCGCCGCGTCCGCCACCTCGTCGACGGCGCGGGCAAAGGCCGCTTCGTTGGCCCGCGCCGGATGAGTGAAGCCGCTCAGCTTGCGCACGAACTGCAGCGCCGCGGCGCGGATTTCCTCCTCGGTCGCCGGCGGCTCAAAATTGAACAGGGTGCGGATATTGCGGCACATCTCCCGCTAGCTCCTCTGCGGCAGCATGCGATCCTCGGCCTTGAAATATCGTCGCGCATGCGCGACAAGCTCGCCGTCGCTCGGATGATCGACGGTTTCCACGCCGACGATGCTTTTCGCCAATTGCGGATCGTGCTCACCGATGTGCTTGACCAGATCGGTCTTGGCGTTGGCCGGCCCAGTGATCAGGACAGCGTGCGCGTCGGCGATCGACCGGGTGACGGCCTGGAGGAATTTGTGATCCTCCGCGGCGTGGCCGCTGCCGATCGCGTCGGCCTTGTGGTGGATGTGCCGGGTCGGACGATCGGGATGCAGCACCAGCCGTTCGACATCGGTCGGGTTGACGTGGAATATGCGCGCCTCGCGGTGATCGATCCAGACCACGGCGTGATAATGCGGAGTTGCCATAGGGAGCTCCTGTCGAAAACTTTGGCCCGATCGGATTCTATCTCGCGCCCGGCGGATAGCGCAGCGGCGCATCGTCGGCATCGACGATCATCTTGCCGATCGGCCACAGCGCGAGGCCCGCGAGCTTGAGATGCGCCCAGGCGAATGGAATGCCGATGATCGTGATCGCGAGCAGAACCGCTGTGATCAGATGGCCGAGCGCCAGCCACCAGCCGGCCAGCACCAGCCAGATGATGTTGCCGAGCAAGCCGAACGGACCGGTGCCGATGTCATGGGTGCCGAGATGCTCCGCGCGCGACACCGCCTTTCGGCCGAATGGCAGCAGCGTATATGACGCGATGTTGAAAGCCGCCCGCGCCCACGGCAGGCCGATGACGGTGATCGCCATGACGATCGCGGCGACGATCCAACCAACGGCCATGTAAAGGCCGCCGCATATAATCCACAGCAGGTTGAGCAAAAAAGACAAAGGGGACATGAGGTTCCGCCGTGCGTCAGAGGATACGGAATAATCTGCTGGCTTCAACGTTGATTCGGTGGTCGTGATGGCGCCTGGGTGATTCGCTGGTTGATTTAGCTACCGGGGAGCCAAACCGCTAGATCGCGGGAGACCATCCATGGCCGTCAGTCAGTTGTTCGTTGGACCGAGCGCGGATGCTGCGCCGTCGTCGACGAAGCCGGCGACGGTCCGCCGCCTGGTCCCGTCATCGATCGCCGCCGCGCCGAGCGGCTTGCAGGCGCTGCCGCAGACCATGGCGGCGGCGCGGATCAACCGGCTCGGCCCGCCGGAAATCATTACCGTCGGCAGCATCGCCTTGCCCGAGCCGCACGAGCTCGAAGTTCTGGTGCGAGTCTGCGCTGCGGGCGTCGGCCCGTGGGACGCTTTGGTACGGAGCGGCAAGAGCGGCTTGGCCGTGATGCCGCCGCTGACGCTCGGCGCCGAGATTTCCGGCGTCGTCGAGAAGATCGGCGTCAACACCACAGGCTTCGCTCCCGGCGACGAAGTGTTCGGCTCGACCAATCCGCTGTTCGTCGACGGCTATGCCGAATACGCCGTGGTCTCGGCGCGGATGATCGCACGGAAACCCGCGGCGCTGTCCCACGTCGAGGCAGCGGCGCTGCCGGTGGTCGGCGTCATGGCCTGGCAAATGCTGTTCGATCATGCCGCGGGACGCGAGGGCCAGACCGTCGTCGTCCATGGCGGCGCCGGCAATGTCGGGGCCTACGCGGTGCAACTGGCGCATGCCAGAAAGCTGCATGTCATCGCCACCGTGCGCAACGGCGATGCCGACTATGTGCGCAGCCTCGGCGCCGACGAAGTGCTCAACACTGAGGCCGGCAACTGGAGCGATTTTGCGTGTCGCGCCGACGCGGCGATCGACACGGTCGGCGGCGAGCTGCAGAGCCAATTGTTCGGCTTGCTCAAACCCGGCGGCATCATCGTGTCGTCGGTGTCGCGGCCGAGTCCGCAGCTCGTGCAACGCTGGCGCGTGCGCGCGGATTACTTCATCGTCGACGTCAACACGACGCAACTGGCGCGGCTCGCCGAGATGCGCGCCAACCGGGAGCTGGCGATCCCGGTCGGCAGCGTGCTGCCGCTGACCGAGGCGCGCGCCGCCCACGAGATGCTGGGCGGCACCCGCGCTCGCAAGCGCGGCAAGATCGTGCTGCGTGCCGCCGGCTAGAGCGGGATGAGTTTTGGCCGAATCGTCATCCCGCTCCAGCCTTTTGCTTGCGCGTGATCTTTTCCGAAAACCGGTTGCCACCCTCGGATCAAGTCCGATGGCCGGCTTTTTCAGGATCATGCTCTAGCGCTTTCAGAAAAACGCCTGGATGCCGGTCTGCGCGCGGCCGAGGATCAGCGCGTGGATGTCGTGCGTGCCTTCGTAGGTGTTGACCGTTTCGAGATTGCACAGCACCCGCATGACGTGGAATTCCTCGGCGATGCCGTTGCCGCCGTGCATGTCGCGCGCCACGCGCGCGATCTCCAGCGCCTTGCCGCAATTGTTGCGCTTGAGCAGCGAGATCGCCGGCGGCGACGCCTTGCCCTGGTCGATCAGCCGCGACAGGCGCAGCGCCGCATGCAGGCCGAGCGTGATCTCGGTCTGCATGTCGGCGAGCTTCTTCTGCACCAACTGGTTGGCGGCGAGCGGCCGTCCGAACTGCTTGCGGTTGAGCGCATAGTCGCGGGCCCGGTGCCAGCAGAACTCGGCGGCGCCCATGGCGCCCCAGGCGATGCCGGCGCGCGCCACGTTGAGGCAGCCGAACGGGCCGGCGAGCCCGGACACGTTGGGCAATAGATTGTCCTCCGGAACCAGCGCGCCTTCGAGCACGATCTCGCCGGTGATCGAGGCGCGCAGCGACAGCTTGCCTTCGATCTTGGGCGTGGAGAATCCCTTGGTGCCGCGCTCGACCAGAAAGCCGCGGATGCGGTTTTCGAGCTTGGCCCAGATCACCGCGACGTCGGCGACCGGCGCGTTGGTGATCCAGGTTTTGGCGCCGCTGAGGCTGAAGCCGCCCGGCACTTTTTCGGCGCGCGTCACCATCGAGCCCGGATCGGAGCCGTGGTCGGGCTCGGTCAGGCCGAAGCACCCGAGCAGCTCGCCGGTCGCCATCTTCGGCAGATATTTGTGGCGCTGCGCTTCGCTGCCGTAGGCATAGATCGCCTGCATGGCGAGCGAGGACTGCACCGACATCGCCGAGCGAAAGCCGGAATCGACGCGCTCCAGCTCGCGCGCGATCAAGCCGTAGCAGACGTAGCCAAGGCCGGCGCCGCCGTATTCTTCGGGGACGGTCGAGCCCAATAGTCCAAGCTCGCCCATCTCGCGGAAGATCGCCGGGTCGGTCTTGCCGTCGCGATTGGCGGCGATGACGCGGGGGAACAGCTTTTCCTGGGCATAGTCGCGCGCGGTGTCGCGCACCATGCGCTCTTCCTCGGTCAGCTCGCTTTCGAGGTCGAGCGGATCGTCCCATTTGAACGCGGCGTCCTTGATCTGCGCGCTTTTCGGCGGGCTCTTCTGCGTTTTCTCGGCAACCTGGCTCATCGCATCTCTCCTTAGTCGCCGTCACCTCAGGATGACCGCAAATTCAGAGGGAGATTAGAATTCGCCACGGCAAGCGGCAAGCCGTTGCCGCATCGCCGAGCTTCCGCTATCTAACCGCAGACGCGCCCGTAGCTCAGCTGGATAGAGCGCTGCCCTCCGAAGGCAGAGGTCAGGGGTTCGAATCCCTTCGGGCGCGCCAAATCGCGAAAAGTGTTACCCATGTGTCCGGTACGATCTGTCACCTATCTCTCAGGTCGCTCACAACAAAATCAATAATTTTCTGACGCCTTGGGCTGCCACTAAATATGCTCTTGAACGGTAGCAATCTGGCAATGTAGAACAAAAGGAAGCGGAAACAAAAACCGCCCACCCGTCGGGACCATCCATTGGATGTCGCTTAAAGTGGGTTGTCATGGCTTCCACCGAAACGATTGTCGAAAACGCGTCGCTGCTCGTTAGACATTTCGGCGAGTGGCCATCATTCCATGATGCGGAAGTGCTCGATGTGCACTGTTGGCGCGGTCGGATTAAGCCCGGCGATTGGGACGACAGCAATGTCATGCCCGTAGTAACAATGAAGATTCTTCTTCCGCGTGCGGCTGATGTCGTGACGACACTTCGCTTCCATGAGGTAGAGCAAATCACAGTTGATGGCTTCAATCACTGCAATCAGATTCTGGATTTCACCGTCACCACCGAAGAGCGTGGGTTCTTCACGGCAGGCGAAAAACTGCCACCTTGGCGCGTAGTCTCTATGACCCGAGGATTTGGGTTGGCAACATCCTTTCGGTGCATGCGTATCGAAGTTCTCGACGCCGCGCCTTCCCTCTCGTCCGACTAAACTGTTGCGGGTTTGCGGCTATCGAATTCTGTCACTAATCACTGCCTTTATTCTTTATTACACTAAATAGCTCTGTAAGTGATTGAAAACATTAGTTCGCGCTGCCCTCCGAAGGCAGAGGTCAGGGGTCCGAATCCCTTCGGGCGCGCCACTAAATTCGAGCATTTTTCACACCGGAGCCAAGCTTGCCGAAGGCTCAGCCAGCACCCGGCTGACGGCTGTTTCGATTTTGTCCGGTGGGCGTTTTTCGGGATCATGCTTTAGCGATAGGCTGCAGCCTCATTGGTTCGGCCGTTGCGGAAACTCGCCGGAACCCAACGGTT
>JASHQO010000193.1 GCA_030039105.1 Xanthobacteraceae bacterium | reverse complement strand
GCCTGCGCGGCGGACGTTGCCGCGGCGACGGCGAACAGCATTCCGGCGGCGGCGACGATCGTGCGGCTTACGCTCACGAGCTTCCTCCCGTTTTGACGGCGAGGGTAAGCGTCCGGGTCGGTGCGTCAATTGTCGCCGATGCCGCGTGGGGCGCATTACGGCAATTGGTCAAACCCCTCGCCAAAGCCTTTCAGGCTCATGGGAAAGCCGATGCCTTCCTCGGGCGTCTGGAAAATGATGAAGGTCGAGGTCTGGCCGTTGCGCAATTTGGCGATCAGGTTGTCGTCCATAACTACTTCGGCAATGCAGCCGTTGGGCAGGCAGCGCACGAAGCCGGCGCGGCCGACGTCGGTATTGTCGATCTTCAGGCCGAGCCCGGACGGGATCAGCACGCCGAGCGGCGCGACCACGCGCATCAGCTTGCTCTTCTGATCGGCGGTCTTCAGCACGATGACGGTGAGCCCGACATTGGGCCGGTCTTCGGCGGTCACGCTCTGCATCAGCGCGCATTGCTCGGCCTGGGCACCGGCCGGCGTCTCGCAGCGGATCTGCCAGTCGCCGTGGACCGAGCGCACCGCGCCCTGGGCGGCCGCGGCAGCCGCGCACGCGGTCAGTGCCGCCATGGCGAGGACGGCGCCGAGGACGTTTCGCCGCATCCACCGCGCCATGTGACACGCTGCCTGGCACGTCACCCGGCACGCCGCTTGGAATGTCGCCATGGTGGTGTTTCCCTTGGCCGAGCCGCCCCCGGCGCGCCGCCGCGAATCATCGGGCCGGCCTGCCGGCGCAGCCTGCGTACATGGTGAGCCCGCAGTGTCAAGATTGATCCAAATCAAGGCATTGTGGCCGGCCGAAGGTCGACAAAGGTTCCCTTCGACCGCCCGAAACAGGCCACGCACAGTGCTTATCCAGAGCCGACGCATCACGGTTAAGAGTGCATTGCAGCAGAGCCGGATTTGTGGTTTGAGGGGCTGGGATTTCCCCATCCCGCCGACGCCTGCCAACCAGAACCGTGGCGCAAGCCCCGCCGGACGCAGGCGGCGTCATGCTGCTGCGGTCGGCGCAATTCGTGCGGTCCGTCGACGGTCGTGACCCGAGAGCTAAAGCAACAGGGAGCAGAGAGACAGATGAAGGTGTTCTCACCCTTGACCGCCATTGCGGTGACCGTCGCGGCGCTGTGCGCCGGCGCCGGCGCGGCCTATGCCGGGCTCGGCCAGCCGACGCCCTGGCAGATCGGCCTGCAGGACGCGGGCTCTCCGGTCATGGCGGACATCATCGGCTTCCACACCTTTGTGCTCGTGATCGTCGTGGCGATCACCGCCTTCGTCCTGGCGCTGCTCATCACCATCATTATCCGCTTCAACGCGCGGGCCAATCCGACCCCGTCGCGCACCACCCACAACACGCCGCTCGAAGTTCTCTGGACCATCGTGCCGGTGCTGATCCTGGTGCTGATCGCCATCCCGTCGTTCCGGCTGTTGTTCACCGAGCTCGACGTGCCGACGCCGGACCTCACCATCAAGGCGACCGGCAAGCAGTGGTACTGGAGCTACGCCTATCCCGACAACGGCAACTTCGAATTCGACTCGCTGATCGTCCCGGACAAAGACCTCAAGCCCGGCCAGCTCCGGCTGCTCACCGTCGACAACGAGATGGTGGTGCCGGTCAACAAGGTGATCCACGTGCTGGTGACCGGCGCCGACGTCATCCACTCGTTCGCCGTGCCGTCGTTCGGCATCAAGATCGACGCCGTACCGGGCCGCATCAACGACACCTGGTTCAAGGCGACCGTCACCGGCTTGTTCCACGGCCAATGCTCGGAGCTGTGCGGCAAGGATCACGGCTTCATGCCGATCACGGTGCGGGTGGTGAACGACGCCGACTTCACCGCCTGGGTGGCCGACGCGAAAAAGAAATACGCCAGCGACGACAGCGCGCCGCCGACCATGGTGGCAGCCAGCGCCGCTGCACACTGACGATCACGGCTCAGGCGCAAGACGGGCGGCGGCGGACTAACGAAGGAAGTGGCAATGGACACGATGGCACACGACGCGGCGCACGGCGACGATAACGGGCACGCCATTCCGCATGGCTGGCGCCGCTATCTGTATTCGACGAACCACAAGGACATCGGCACGATGTACCTGGTGTTCGCGATGGTGGCCGGCGTGATCGGCGGCACGATGTCGATCCTGATCCGCGCCGAGCTGATGTATCCCGGCCTGCAGATTTTCCATGAGACCCATTACTTCAACGTCTTGGTCACCGCTCACGGCCTGATCATGATCTTCTTCATGGTGATGCCGGCGATGATCGGCGGGTTCGGCAACTGGATGGTGCCGCTGATGATCGGCGCGCCCGACATGGCGTTCCCGCGCATGAACAACATCTCGTTCTGGCTTTTGCCGGCGTCGTTCGCGCTGCTGCTGACCTCGCTGTTCTTCGAAGGCGAGCCGGGCGCCAACGGTGTCGGCGCCGGCTGGACCATCTATGCGCCGCTGTCGACCTACGGCCATCCCGGCCCGGCCATGGATTTCCTCATCCTGTCGCTGCATCTCGCCGGCGCCTCGTCGATCCTCGGCGCCATCAACTTCATCACCACCATCTTCAACATGCGCGCGCCCGGCATGACCATGCACAAGATGCCGCTGTTCGTGTGGTCGCAGCTCGTTACCGTCTTTCTGCTGCTGCTGGCGCTGCCGGTGCTGGCCGGCGCCATCACCATGTTGCTGACGGACCGCAACTTCGGCACCACCTTCTTCGACCCGCAGGGCGGCGGCGACCCGCTGCTGTTCCAGCACTTGTTCTGGTTCTTCGGCCATCCGGAGGTCTACATCCTGATCCTGCCGGGCTTCGGCATGGTCAGCCAGATCGTGTCGACGTTCTCGCGCAAGCCGGTGTTCGGCTATCTCGGCATGGCCTACGCCATGGTCGCGATCGGCGGCATCGGCTTCGTGGTGTGGGCGCACCACATGTACACGGTCGGCATGTCGTCCACGGTGCAGGCCTATTTCATCGCCGCCACGATGGTGATCGCGGTGCCGACCGGCGTGAAGATCTTCTCCTGGATCGCCACCATGTGGGGCGGCTCGATCGAGTTCAAGACGCCGATGCTGTGGGCGATCGGCATGATCTTCCTGTTCACCATCGGCGGCGTCACCGGCGTCGTGCTGGCCAATGCCGGCGTCGACCGCGTGCTGCAGGATACTTATTACGTGGTCGCGCACTTCCACTACGTGCTGTCGCTCGGCGCCGTGTTCGCCATCTTCGGCGGCTGGTACTACTGGTTCCCGAAGATCACCGGCTACATGTACTCCGAGTTCATCGGCAAGCTGCACTTCTGGCTGACCTTCATCGGCGTCAACATCGTGTTCTTCCCGCAACACTTCCTCGGCCTTGCCGGCATGCCGCGCCGCATCCCCGACTATCCCGACGCCTTCGCCGACTGGAACTTCGTCGCGTCGATCGGCTCGTACATTTCCGGCGTCGGCGTGGTGGTGTTCTTCATCGGCGTCGTCCACGCCTTCGTGCGCAAGGAGCGCGCCGCCGCCAATCCGTGGGGACCCGGCGCCACCACGCTGGAATGGACGCTGCCGTCGCCGCCGCCGTTCCACCAATTCGAGACGCTGCCGCTGATCAAATGAGCGTCACGGTCGCACGAGTTGAGCCGAGCATCGCGGGCGTCGGCGATTACATCGCGCTGCTGAAGCCGCGGGTGATGTCGCTCGTCGTATTCACGGCGCTGGTCGGGATCGTGATTGCGCCCGGCCACGTCCATCCGGTGATCGCGTTCACCGCGCTGATGTGCATCGCGGTCGGCGCCGGCGCCGCCGGCGCGCTCAACATGTGGTACGACGCCGATATCGACGCCCGCATGGCGCGCACCGCCGGCCGGCCGATCCCGCAAGGCCGCGTCACGCCGGGCGAAGCCTTGGGCTTCGGCGGAACGCTCGCGGTGTTCTCGACCGTCACGCTCGGGCTCCTGGTGAATTGGATGGCCGCGGCCCTGCTCGCCTTCACCATCCTGTTCTACGTCGTGATCTACACGATGTGGCTGAAGCGCTGGACGCCGCAGAACATCGTCATCGGCGGCGCCGCCGGCGCGCTGCCGCCGATCATCGGCTGGGCCGCGGTGACCGGCAGCGTCGCCATCGAGCCGGTCCTGCTGTTCCTCATCATCTTCTTCTGGACGCCGCCGCATTTCTGGGCGCTGTCGCTTTATCGTGCCGAGGACTATGCCCGTGCCGGCGTCCCGATGCTGCCCGTGGTCGCCGGCGAAACGGCGACGCGGCGCCAGATCGTGATCTACACGCTGATCCTGGCGCCGCTTGGCGTCACGCCGTGGCTGCTTGGCTATGCCGGGCCGCTGTACGGCATCGCGGCGCTCGCCGCCGGCGCCGCCATGATCGCGCTGGCGCTGCGGGTCTGGAGCGAGACCGAAAGCCACGCCGCCAGCAAGCAGATGTTCGCCTTCTCGATCCTCTATCTGTTCCTGCTGTTCGCGGTCCTGCTGGTCGACCGGGTGTCGGGAGGGCTGATCGCGCAGGCGATCGCCCACGTCGCGCCATGACCATGAGCGGCGCCATGAACCAAGCCGACAAGCCGGAGACGGGCATCAGGTTGACGGAAGCGCAGTTGCGCGCCCGCCGCGCACGCTCGATCGCGATCGCGCTGGCGCTCGGCGCCTTCGTTATCGTGATCTTCGTCGTCACCCTGGTGAAGCTCGGCGGCAACGTGCTGACGCGGCCGATGTAAGGGCGGAGCGATGCAGGAACCGATGCCGCAAGGACAGCAAAGAGGCGCCGCGAGCCGCCGCGATCTCGTCATCGCGTTCACCTGCGGCGCCGTGGTGGCGTTGATGGTCGGCGCCTCGTTCGCCGCGGTGCCGTTCTACAACTGGTTCTGCCGCACCACCGGCTACGGCGGCACCACGCAGCGCGCTCACGTCGCGCCGAAGCAGACCTCCGACCGCAAGATCACGGTCTATTTCGACTCCAACGTCAGCTCCGGCCTGCCCTGGGATTTCCAGCCCGAGCGGCGCACCATCGACGTCAGGCTCGGCGAGGTGGTCACGGTGTATTACAAGGTCATCAACCAGGCCGCGCGCGTCACCACCGGCCAGGCCGCCTACAACGTCAGCCCGCCGACCGTCGGCATCTATTTCGAGAAGATCAACTGCTTCTGCTTCACCCAGCAGACGCTCAAGCCGGGCGAGACCCGCGACATGGCGGTGGTGTTCTATGTCGATCCCAAGCTCGCCAAGGATTCCGAGCAGGACGGCACCAACATGATCACGCTCTCCTACACCTTCTATCCGGCGAAGCCGCCGGAGCAACCGGTGGCGGCGGGCAGCCCGCAACCGCCCGGAGGAGGCTAGGCGCGGCGCAGATCCGCTCTGGTTCGACGAAAACAATGACAGTGGCGCCGCCAACGGCTAGGAGGATGGCGCCAAAGTGGAGATGAAGACGATGGCCGATGCCGCGCATGCCAAACCGCACCACGACTATCACCTGGTGAATCCCAGCCCGTGGCCGGCGGTCGGCTCCGTGTCGGCATTCATCACCGCCGTCGGCGGCATCCTGTGGATGCATCATTCCGCCGCTTACGCGCCGGTAATCTTCTTCATCGGCGTCATCGGCGTCGCCTACACCATGTTTAGCTGGTGGAGCGACGTCATCTACGAGGCCGAGGTCGAGGGCGATCATACCCGGGTGGTGCAGATCTCGCACCGCTACGGCATGATCCTGTTCATCGCCTCGGAGGTGATGTTCTTCGTTGCCTGGTTCTGGGCCTATTTCAACACCGCGCTGTTCCCGGCCGAAGCGCAGGACGTCGGCCGCATCGCGTTCACCGGCGGAGTATGGCCGCCCAAGAGCATCCAGACCTTCGATCCGTGGCACTTTCCGCTGCTCAACACGCTGATCCTGCTGACCTCGGGCACCACGGTGACCTGGGCGCACCACGCGCTGCTCGAGAACAACCGCAGGGGTCTGATCTGGGGTCTCGCGCTCACCATCCTGCTCGGCCTGACCTTCACCTGCGTGCAGGCCTGGGAATACGCCCACGCTGCGTTCCACTATTCCGGCAACATGTACGGCGCCGTTTTCTTCATGGCGACCGGCTTCCACGGCGCCCACGTCATCATCGGTACCATCTTTTTGATCGTGTGCCTGTGCCGCGCCTTGGCCGGCCAGTTCAAGCCGACCCAGCACCTCGGCTTCGAATTCGCCGCCTGGTACTGGCACTTCGTCGACGTGGTGTGGCTGTTCCTGTTCGCCTGCATCTACGTCTGGGGCGGTGGCGCCGAGGCCGGATAAAACTGCATGCGTTTCCCGGATGCGGTGCAGCGCGAAGCGGTGCACCGCTGATCCGGGACCGCCGCGAGCTCGACCCTTGAGGAGCTTTGAGCTTGCAACGATCCCGGGTCTGCAACGCACCACTGCGCTTCGCCATAGCGCGTCGAAGACGCGCGTGAACGCGCTTTTGCTGCTGCGCCGCGCCCGGGAAGCACCAATGAACCAAAAGCCGATTGAGACACTGTCGGGGTCGATCCGCGCCGGATTATCGTGCGCCTGCCCGCGTTGCGGCCGCGGCAAATTGTTCGAGGGCTTCCTGACCCTCAAGCCGCGCTGCGACGCCTGCGGGCTCGACTACGGCTTCGCCGATTCCGGCGACGGGCCGGCGGTGTTCATCATGTTTCTCGCCGGCTTCATCGTGGTCGGCGCGGCGCTGATCGTCGAGGCGCTCTATCATCCGCCGTATTGGCTGCACGCGGTGCTATGGCTGCCGTTGGTCGCGATCGTCACGCTCGGGCCGTTGCGCCCGATGAAGGGCTTGATGATCGCGCTGCAGTATCACCACAAGGCGGAGGAAGGCCGTTTTGGTGGAGGCGCACCTTGAGCGCGCGGCGGCCGCCGCTCGGTTCGGCCATTGCCGCGCTGCTGGCGTTCGTCGTTCTGATCGGGCTCGGCACCTGGCAAGTCCAGCGCAAGGCGTGGAAGGAGGCGCTGATCGCGGCGCTGACCGAGCGGCTCGCCGACGCGCCGCAAGCCCTGCCGGCTTCGGCCACTTGGCCGAACCTCGATCCGGCCGGCGAGGAATACCGCCGCGTCACCTTCACCGCGCAGTTCGACCACGCCGATGAAGCCTTGATCTATGGCGCCGCGTCCGCCTTCCGCCCCGACGTGTCCGGTCCCGGCGACTGGGTGTTCACGCCGGCGCGGCTCGCCGACGGCAGCATCGTCATCGTCGACCGCGGCTTTGTGCCGGAGAGGCGGCCCGACCCGAAGAGTCGCGCCGAAGGCCAAATTGCCGGGCCGGTCGAAATCACCGGCGCGCTGCGCTGGCCGGAGACCCGGCACTGGTTCACGCCGAACGACGATGTCGCTCATAATCTCTTCTTCGACCGCGATCCGCAGGCCATCGCCGCCGCCAAGAATCTCGGCGTAGTGGCGCCGTTCTACGTCGAGCAGGAGGCGCCGGTGCCGCCGGGCGGCCTGCCGCGCCCGGGCAAGATCGTCGTCAACCTGCCGAACAATCACCTGCAATACATCATCACCTGGTACGGGCTGGCGGCTGCCCTGGCCGCCGTCTATCTGACCTGGGTATTTGGCGCCGGCCAGCGCCAAAATGGCGGCCGAAGCGCCCCTTCGGGTTCCTTGTGAAGGGTTCGGTTTTTCTATTACTGTGCCGGGATTGGGTGCCGGCGGCATAGGGCCGCTTGGCTTTGAACTCCCATAGAATCAATGGGTTAATGAGACACGTCTCGACCAGGGGCGAGGCCCCGTCGCTCGGCTTCGCCGACGTCATGCTCGCGGGTCTGGCCCGCGACGGCGGCCTTTATGTGCCTGACGCCTGGCCGCGGCTCGAGCCGCAAACCATCGCCGGATTTGCCGGCCGGCCCTACGCCGAGGTCGCGACCGACATCGTTCGCCGCTTCGTCGGCGACTCGATCGGCGACGCCGATCTCGCCCGCATGGTGCGCGAAGCCTACGGCGGCTTCCGCCATCCCGCGGTGGCGCCGTTGACCCAGCTCGGCGTGAGCACCTTCACACTGGAGCTGTTCCACGGGCCGACGCTGGCGTTCAAGGACCTGGCGATGCAGCTCCTGGCGCGGCTGCTGGATCACGTGCTGGCGGCGCGCGGCGAGCGCCGCACCGTGGTGGTGGCGACCTCGGGCGACACCGGCGGCGCCGCGGCCGAGGCATTCCGCGGCAACAGCCAGGTCGATCTCGTCGTGTTGTTTCCGAACGGGCGCATCTCCGCCGTGCAGCGGCGCATGATGACGACGGCGGCCGCCGACAACGTCAGCGCGGTCGCCATCGACGGCACCTTCGACGACTGCCAGGCGCTGGTGAAGGCGATGTTCAACCATCACGCCTTCGCCGACCGGGTGCGGCTGTCCGGCGTCAATTCGATCAATTGGGCGCGCATCGTGGCGCAGACGGTCTATTACTTCACCGCGGCGGTAGCGCTTGGCGGTCCGTCCCGCAAGATTGCGTTCACCGTGCCGACCGGCAACTTCGGCGACATCTACGCCGGCTACGTGGCGCAGCGCATGGGGCTGCCGATCGACCGGCTGATCGTCGCCACCAACGTCAACGACATTTTGGCGCGCACGCTCGCAACCGGCAGCTACGAGCTGCGCGACGTGGTGGCGACCACCTCGCCGTCGATGGACATCCAGGTGTCGTCGAATTTCGAGCGGCTCCTGTTCGACGCCTATGACCGCAACGGCGCCGCCATCCGCGCGCTGATGGGCGCGCTCGCGCAATCGAAGCGCTTCACCGTCTCGCCGCAGGCGTTGACGCAGATCCGCGCGCTGTTCGGCGCCGCCCGCGCCGACGAGAGCGAAGTCTCGGCCATCATCCGCACCGTCAGGCGCGAGACCGGCCATTTCGTCGATCCGCACACCGCCGTCGGCATCGCGGTGGCGGAGAAGGAACGCCGCGATCCGGCGACCCCGATGGTGGTGCTGTCGACCGCGCATGCGGCGAAATTTCCCGACGCGGTCGCGGCCGCCTGCGGCGCGCGGCCCGATCTGCCCGAATGGCTCAACGATCTCGAGCAACGGCCGGAGCGCGTCACCGTGCTGCCGGTCGATCAATCCGCGGTCGAGCGGTTCGTGCTGAGCACGAGCCGCGCCGCACAGGAAGGAGCGGCTGCATGAGCGTCGAGGTAACGACCTTGAAATCCGGCATCACGGTGGTGACCGACACGATGCCGCATCTCGAGACCGCCTCGCTCGGCGTCTGGGCCGCGGCCGGCAGCCGCGACGAGCGGCTCAACGAGCACGGCATCTCGCACCTGCTCGAGCACATGGCGTTCAAGGGCACGCGGCGGCGCAGCGCCCGGCAGATCGCCGAGGAGATCGAGGCGGTCGGCGGCGACCTCAACGCCGCAACCGGCGCCGAGAGCACCGCCTATTACGCACGCGTGCTCAAGGCCGACGTGCCGCTGGCGCTCGACGTGCTGGCCGATATCCTGTCCGATCCGACCTTCGAGCGCGAGGAACTGCACCGCGAGCAGAACGTCATCGTCCAGGAGATCGGCGCCGTGGCGGACACGCCGGACGACCTGATTTTCGAGCACCTCAACACCATCGCGTTTCCGGACCAACCGCTCGGCCGCTCGATCCTCGGCACCGCCAAGACCGTGCGCTCGTTCAATGGCGCGGCGCTGCGCGACTATCTGGCCCGCCACTACCGCGCCCCCGACATGGTGGTGGCCGCCGCCGGCGCCGTCGAGCATGCGGCCATCGTCGCCGACGCCGAGCGCCGCTTCGCAAGCTTCGCCGGCCCGGCAAGTCAGAACCCCGAGCCGGGCCGCTTCGGCGGCGGCACCCATATCGAGCGGCGCGACCTCGAGCAGGTCCACATCGCCATGGCATTGCCCGGCGTCTCGGTGACCGATCCGACGCTCTACAGCATGCAGGTGTTCTCCAGCGTGCTCGGCGGCGGCATGTCGTCACGGCTGTTCCAGGAAGCGCGCGAGCGGCGCGGCCTGTGCTACTCGATCTATTCGTTCCACATGCCCTACTCCGACGTCGGCATGTTCGGGCTCTATGCCGGCACCGATTCCGCCGACACGTCGGAACTGATGCGCGTCGTCGTCGACCAGATCACGGGCCTCGCCGAAACCATGTCGGAAGCCGAAGTCGCCCGCGCCAAGGCGCAGATGAAGGCCGGCCTGCTGATGGCGCTGGAAAGCTCCGGCGCGCGCATCGAGCAACTGGCGCGGCAGATGATGGTCTGGGGCCGGCCGATACCGGTCGATGAGCTGGTCGAGAAGGTCGACGCTGTGACCGTCGAGACTGCGCGCGCCGCCGGCCGCGCGCTGCTCGCGCGCGGCAAGATGGCGACCGCCGTGCTCGGCTTGGGCTCCGGACTTGAAAGCGCTGCCGCAATCGCCGAGACTCTCACCCGCCGGGCCGCCTAACGACATCCGCAGCAGCCGCCATGGCGTTCTTCCGCACCATCAATTTCAGCGAACCGCTGCCGTCGATCGCGGGTGACGGCGTCACGCTGCGCACGCCGCAGATGACCGATTTCAGCGAATGGGCGGCGTTACGCGAGACGAGCCGCGATTTCCTCACGCCCTGGGAGCCGACCTGGCCGACGGACGATCTCACCCGCAGCGCCTTTCGCCGCCGCATCCGGCGCTACGCCGAGGATTTGCGCACCGACCAGGGCTACGCCTTCCTGATCTTCCGCCACTCCAACGACGCCATGGTCGGCGGCCTGACGCTGGCCAATATCCGCCGCGGCGTCGCCCAGGCCGGCAGCCTCGGCTACTGGATGGGCCTGCCCCACATCCGCAACGGCTACATGACGGCCGCGGTCCGCGCCGTCATTCCTTTCGCCTTCGCCACGCTGCGCCTGCATCGCCTCGAGGCCGCCTGCATCCCGACCAACGCCGGCTCGATCCGCCTTCTGGAAAATACCGGCTTCCAGCGCGAGGGCTACGCCCGCGAATATCTCTGCATCAACGGTATCTGGCAGGACCATTTGCTCTATGCGCGGCTCAAGGACGCACCGGCGCCTTAACCATAGTCTTGGGCGCCGGTTCGTGCGGCGGCATCGGACGCGCTATAGCGGGATGAGTTTTGGTCGAATCGTCATCCCGTTCCAGCTTTTTGCTTGCGCATGATCTTTTCCGAAACCGGTTGCCACCCTCGGATCAAGTCCGAGGGCCGGCTTTTTCCGGATCATGCTTTAGCTAGGAAGGGACACCGCGGGAAAGCCTTGGGATAGCCACGGTTGCCTTGGTATAAGATCGAGGCATCGCATCTGGAGGCGATGAGTTGGGGGCATGGTGCGGGACGGTCATTTGATGCGTTCGGGCGATCGCATGGCGGTCGCGGCTCTGCTGGCGCTGGGGCTGCTTGCCTCGGGATGCTCGGGGAGCGGCCTGCTGGGTTCGTCCCCGGCCACGACCGGCTCGACCACACCGCCGCCGGCATCGTCGCCCTCGACCTTGGACAAGATTTCGAACTTGTTCTCGAACTCGACCGCGACCTCGCCGCAGTCCGTCGCCGGCGCGGCGCAGGAGATCGAGTGTCCGCTGATCAATATCCGGCAAGACGCCTCGACGCTGACCGTCGGCGCCACCGCCAGCAGCGCC
>JASHQO010000192.1 GCA_030039105.1 Xanthobacteraceae bacterium | reverse complement strand
TCAGCAGCACGTCGCGGCGCTGCGCCACCGCGCCCTGGCAGAACGCGATGACCCGATCGACGTCGATCCGGCGGCCCTCGCGGCTTGCCGCAAGATCGGGCGACACCGGATCGCGAAAGCGCCACGGCGCGATGCGTTCGATGTCCTCCGGCGTGACCGGCACGCCGAGCGCGTCGAGCAGGACGCCCGGATCGCTGGCCGCGGCTTGCGCCGGGTCAAAGCCGCTGACGATCGGCTTGATGGCATCGACGGTGTGGCCGAGCTGGCGCAGCAAGCGGATCAGCGAGGCCGCCACATAGGTCTTGCCGACGTCGGTGCCGGTCGCGGTGATGAAAATTGCGCTCACGCCGCAAGCCCTACCACGCGGCTGCGCACGATGCCGGCAAGCCGTTCGATCGCGGCCTCGGGATGCTGCGCGGTGAAGGCAAAGCGCAGCCGCGCGGTGCCGGCCGGCACCGTCGGCGGACGGATCGGCACGACGAGGAAGCCTTCGTCCTCCAGCATCGTGGAAGCGGCGAGCGCCGCGTCGGCCGCGCCGACGATCACCGGCACGATGGCGCTCTGGGCTTCGGCAAGATTGAGCGCCCGGGTGAACAGCCGGGCCTTGCGCAGCGGCTCGGCGACATAGGCGGCGTCGCCCGCGATGAGGTCGAGGGCAGCGCTGGCGGCGGCGACCACCGGCGGCGGCAGCCCGGTCGAATAGATGAAGGGCCGCGCCCGGGTGCGCATCAGATCGATCACCGCGCGCGAGGCGCACAGATAGCCGCCATAGGCGCCGACCGCCTTCGACAGCGTGCCCATCTGCAACGGCACGTCGGCGCCGCCGCCGACGAAAGCGGAGCCACGGCCGTTGCCGACCACGCCGAGGCCATGGGCATCGTCGGCCAAAAGCCAGGCGTCGTGGCGCCGGCCGAGCTCGGCCAGCGCGCTGAGCGGGGCGACGTCGCCATCCATGGAGAAGACGCCGTCGGTGGCGATCAGCGCGCGCTCGTGGGCGACGCGATGCTGGGCGAGCAGCGCCTGCGCATGATCCACGTCGCCGTGGCGATAGCGCAGCACCGTGGCGCCGGAAAGCTTTGCGCCGCCATTGATGCAGGCGTGCGACAGCTCGTCGACCAGCACCAGGTCGCCGCCGCCGACCAGCGCCGGAATGATGCCGGTATTGGCGAGGTAGCCGGAGCCGAACACGCAGGCCGCCGCGGTGCCCTTGAGCCGCGCCAGCCGGCTCTCGAGCTCCTCGTAGAGCGGGTGGTTGCCGGTGACGAGGCGGGAGGCGCCGGCGCCGACCCCATAAAGCTCCGCCGCATCGACCGCCGCCTTGATGACCGCCGGATGGCGGCTAAGATTGAGGTAGTCGTTGCACGAGAACGACAGCAATCGGCGGCCGCCGCGCTCGACATAGATGCCGTCGCGCGCCGTCACCACCGGGCTGCGGCGCAGCCGCGCGCGCTCCAGCGCCGCGAGCTTGCCGTACGCAAATTCATCGAGCGAGCGCATCGCGGTGGCATGAAAGCGCCGAATGTCGGTTAATTCCAGCGAAAATAACAAAAAATCGGCCGCAGCCCTGCCGCAATGGTACGCCGCCGGCATCGACCATGTCTGGCTGCCCTATGCCCAGATGAAGACGGCGCCGCTACCGCTTGCGGTGGTCGGCACCGAAGGCTGCCGCATCCGCCTCGCCGACGGCCGCGAGCTCATCGACGGCATCGCCTCGTGGTGGACCGCCTGCCACGGCTATAACCATCCCCACATCCGCGCCGCGGTCGAACGCCAGCTCGCGACCATGCCGCACGTGATGTTTGGCGGCATGGTGCACGAGCAGGCGCTCAGTCTCGCCAAGCGGCTGGCCGGGCTGCTGGCGCCCAGCGATCTCAATCGCGTGTTCTTCTCCGATTCCGGCTCGGTCGCGGTCGAGGTGGCGCTGAAAATGGCGCTGCAATACCGGTTCAATCGCGGCATCGGCCGCCGCACCCGCTTCCTCGCCTTCAAGGGCGCCTATCACGGCGACACCGCCGGCGCCATGGCGGTGTGCGATCCGCAGGATGGCATGCACGCGCTGTTTGCCGGGGTCTTGCCGCAACACATCGTGGCCGACCTGCCGCGCAGCGAGGACGCGCTCGCGGCGCTCGACGCCATAGTGGCGCGCGAGGCCGAGACGCTCGGCGGCATCATCGTCGAGCCGTTGGTGCAGGGCGCCGGCGGCATGATCTTTCACGACGCCATCGTGCTGCGCCGCCTGCGGGCGCTGGCGGACAAGCACGACCTGCTGCTGATCTTCGACGAGATTTTTACCGGCTTCGGCCGCACCGGCGCATTGTTCGCATTCCAGGAAGCGGGCGTCGTTCCGGACATCGTCACGTTGTCGAAGGCGCTGACCGGCGGCACGCTGCCGCTCGCTGCCACCATCGCCAGCCGCAAGGTGTTCGACGCGTTCTGGTCGGACGATCCCGGCCGCGCGCTGATGCACGGCCCGACCTTCATGGCCAATGCGCTCGCCTGCGCCGCCGCCAACGCCTCGCTCGATCTGTTCGAGCGCGAGCCGCGGCGCGACCAGGTTGCCGCCATCGAGACGGCGCTGCGGGTCGGCCTCGAGCCGTGCCGCGGGCTTGCGGGCGTCAGGGACGTGCGGGTGAAAGGCGCCATCGGGGTGGTCGAGCTCGATCGCATCGAAGATCTCAATGCTTTGCGGCAACGCTTTGTCGATGAAGGCGTTTTCATTCGGCCGTTTGGCAATGTGGTGTATCTCGCCCCGGCCTTCACGGTGACCGCGGCGGAACTCGCGACGCTGACCGCAGCGATCGCAACCGTTATCGGCGACCTGCGCCCCAGCCGGAGCCGCTGACGCCTTAAGGCCGCAACGTCGCAAATCTTCTGCGCCGCGCTCAGCGCGGCTCGCCGGCGAATTGCTGGCGCAGCGCGGTGAGCCGCTCCAGTGCCGCCGGCGGCAGCGGGCCTTTTTGCACCGCGGCCAGCGCATCCTCGAACTGCTGCGGCGTCGCCATGCCGACCAGGATGGTGCCGATGGCGGGCTGGCCGACGGCAAAGCGCGTCGCGGCCTCGGTGAGGCTTGCGGCAAAGCCTTCGCTGAGCAGCGGCACCAGGCGGCTGGCGCGGGCCACGTCGGCGTCGTAGGTCATGGCCGAGCCGATCGGGGCGGGCGGCGGGCTGGCAATCGGGTGGCGCTCCACGGAGCCGGACAGCGCGCCGCCGGCCAGCACGCGGATGCCGATGACGCCGGTGCCGGCCGCCTTGGTGTGATCGAACAGCCGGCCGTAATTCTGCGCCGGATAGTTCGCCGGCAGCGCGATCGCGGCCGACGGATTGAGCATGTTGTAGACCACCTGCGCGCTGTCGAAAGCGCCGGCGTCGATCACCTGTTGCAGCGCCGCCGTGCTGCCCACGCAGGTCAGGCCGAGATAGCGGATTTTGCCGGCATCGCGCAGCCGCGCAAACGTCGGCACCACCTGGTCGAGCACCTGCCGGACGCCGAGCGCTTCGCCGCCGCCGGCCTCGGTGATCCCGTTGTGCAGATGAAAGATGTCGACATGGTCGCGGCGCAGCCGGGTGAGGCTTTCCTCCAGCGACGTGGTGACGGTCTCGGCAATGCGGCCGAACGCGGCGCTCGGCAGCCGGACTTTGGTGCCGACCACGGCGCCGGCAGGCTTCAGGCTTTGCAGGATGCGACCGAGATTCTTCTCGGATTCGCCGTTGCCGTATTGCACCGCGGTGTCGAAGTAGTTCACGCCGGCGTCGAGGGCGCGGGCGATGGCGCGCTCCTGGTCGCGCGGGTCGCCGCGCACCATCAAGCCGCCGACCGCGCCGCAACCGAAACCAAGCACCGAGAGCTGCATCCCGGTGCGGCCGTAAATTCGCATCTCCATCAGCGTTCCCCGTTCTTACGCGTAGCCGACCGCCGTGCCGTGCAGGTCGTAATCGTCGGCGCGCTCGATCTTCACGGTGGCGATCTCGCCGACGCGCAGCGGCCGGTGGCTCGCTACATGGACGGCGCCGTCGATCTGCGGCGCGTCGGCCTTGCTGCGGCCCTTGGCGATTCCCGGATCAAGTCCGGGGCCTGGCCCGACCTCGTCGATGATGACGCGTTCGCGATTGCCGATTTTGCGCTTGAGCCGCTTGCGGGAGATCGCCTGCTGGCGCTGCATGAAGCGGTGCCAGCGCTCGTCCTTGATCGCGTCGGGCACCGGCGCGCCGAGATCGTTGGCGGCGGCGCCCGCGACCGGCTCGTAGCGGAAGCAGCCGACGCGATCGAGCTCGGCTTCATCGAGCCAGTCCAGCAGCATCGAAAAATCCGCTTCGGTCTCGCCGGGGAAGCCAACGATGAAGGTCGAGCGGATGGTCAGGCTCGGGCAGATTTTGCGCCAGGCGCGGATGCGTTCTAGCGTCTTCTCCTGCGCCGCCGGGCGGCGCATGCGTCTGAGCAGGTCGGGGCTGGCGTGCTGGAACGGCACGTCGAGATAGGGCAGCACCTTGCCGTCGGCCATCAGCGGAATAACGGCGTCGACGTGCGGGTAGGGATAGACGTAATGCAGCCGCACCCAGACGCCGAGCCCGCCGAGCTCTTCGGCGAGATCGAGAAATTTGGCCCGTACCTCGCGGCCCTTCCAGGAGCTCGTCGCGTATTTCAGGTCGACGCCGTAGGCCGAGGTGTCCTGGGAAATGACCAAGAGCTCCTTGACGCCGGCGGCGACCAGCTTTTCGGCCTCGCGCAACACGTCGGCGGCCGGCCGCGAGACCAGGTCGCCGCGCAATTTCGGGATGATGCAGAAGGTACAACGATTATTGCAACCTTCTGAAATCTTTAGATAAGCGTAGTGCCGCGGGGTGAGCTTGACGCCTTCCGGCGGAATCAGGTCGGCGTAGGGGTCGTGCTGCGGCGGGGCGGCGCGATGCACGGCATCGAGCACGGACTCGTATTGCTGCGGCCCGGTGACTGCGAGCACGCCGGGATGGACCGACGTGATCTTCTCCGGTTCCGCGCCCATGCAGCCGGTGACGATGACCTTGCCGTTCTCGGCCATGGCGGAACCGATGGCCGCGAGCGACTCCGCCTGCGCGCTGTCCAAGAACCCGCAGGTATTGACGATGGCGAGGTCGGCGCCGGCATGGTCGCGGGATAGCTCGTAGCCCTCGGCGCGCAGCCGCGTGATGATGCGCTCGGAATCGACCAGCGCCTTGGGGCAGCCGAGCGAGACGAAAGAGATGCGGGCGGGGCGGTTCATGGCAGCAAGCTCATGGCGGCGCGTTCATAGCACGGCGCGGCGGCGTGGCGACACGTGGCCGTCTTCGAGTAGATTCCTCGGAACCGCATATCGGGAGGATCGTCATGAAACGCACCGTAGCCGTCGTGTTTGGAACCATGCTGGCCTGCTTGTCCGCCGTCGCCGCGCAGGCCGAAATCAAGACCCAGTGGGTGGATTACAAGGACGGCGACACTGCGCTGCAAGGCTATCTCGCCTACGACGACAGCATCGCCGGCAAACGGCCGGGCGTGCTGCTGCTGCACCGGCGCGACGGCATGTCGGACCTGACCTTGGCCAACGCCAAAATGTACGCCGCGCAAGGCTACGTGGTCTTTGCCCCGGACATTTTCGGCAAGGATATTCGACCCAAGACCGTGCCGGACATGCAGGCGCAGACTTCGCGCTTCACCGCCGACCGGCCGCTGATGCGGGCGCGCACGCAAGCCGGCTTCGACGTGCTGCGCGCCAACCCGATGGTCGACGCCTCGCGGATCGCGCTGGTCGGCTACTGCTTCGGCGGCGAGGTCGCCGTCGAGTTTGCCGAAACCGGCGCGCCGATCGTCGGCGCGGTGGCGATCCACGGCTCGTTCCGCGGCTATCCGGCGGAAGCCGCCAAGAACATCCACGGCCCGATGCTGATCCTGCACGGCGCCGAAGATCCGGTGGCGCCGCTCAGCGAAGTCATCGCGCTGATCGGCCAGTTGCGCGGCGCCAAGGTCGCCTTCGAGCTCAACCTCTACAGCGGCACCGAGCACGGTTTCTCGACGCCCAAGGATGCCGATGAAGAGCACGCCGACAACGAATCCAAGGTGGCGACGGCGCGGTTCTTCAAGCAGGTGTTCGGCCTGTAAGACCGGTCGGGAGCGGGCGTGGCGCAACGACTTCCCAACCCGCCGCTGCTCGTGGTGACCGACCGCCGCCAGGGACGGCGGCCGTTGCCCGAGATCGTCGGCGCGGCGCTCGCCGCCGGTTGCCGCTGGGTCAGCCTGCGCGAAAAGGATTTGCCCGACGACGAGCAGGTGCCGCTGGCGCGGCTGTTGCTGCCGATGGTGCGGCGCCACGGCGGCCGTCTGTCGATCCACGGGGAGGCGGCGCTGGCCAAGCTTGCCGGCACCGACGGTGTGCATCTGCCGGCAGGCAGCGACCCGGTCGCCGCGCGCGCGCTGCTCGGTGCGGAAAAACTCATCGGCGTCTCGATCCACACCGTGACCGAAGCCGAGACCATCGATCCGGCGGTGGTCGACTACGCGCTCGCCGGGCCCGCCTTCGAGACCGTGAGCAAGCCGGGCTACGGCCCGGAAATCGGCCGCAAGGGTTTGGCCGAGATAGCGCGCGCCTGCCGCGTGCCGCTCCTCGCCATCGGCGGCATCAACACGGTGCGGGTCGCCGAAGTGTTGGCGGCGGGCTGCGCCGGCGTCGCGGTGATGGGCGGCGTCATGCGCGCCGCCGATCCCGGCCTCGAAGTCGGCGCGCTGGTTGCGACGCTCAAGGGCGCAGCGGGCTATCCGCGCGCCCGATAGGTCCTGACGCCCTGGTCGGGCACCCAGACGCCGGCCGGCAATTTTCCGGCCTGCCAGAATACGTCGATCGGCATGCCGCCGCGCGGATGGAAATAGCCGCCGATGCGCAGCCATTTCGGCTCGAGCAGCGCATTGAGCTTCTTGCCGATCGCGACCGTGCACTGCTCGTGGAACGCGCCGTGATTACGGAAGCTGTTGAGATAAAGCTTGAGCGATTTCGACTCCACCAGCCACGCCTTCGGCACGTAGTCGATGACGAGCGTGGCGAAGTCGGGTTGGCCGGTGACCGGGCACATCACGGTGAATTCGGGGAACGTGAAGCGCGCCAGATAGCGCGTATCGGGATGGGGATTGCCGACGCGGTCGAGCACCGCTTGCTCTGGAGAAGCGGGGATCGCGGCTCGGCGGCCGAGTTGGAGCGTTTTCGTTGCCATCACGCCAAGACTTTACAAACGTCCCTCATCACGCCGCCAGCACGGCTTTCTTGACCGACTGCGGCAGCGCAATCGCGCGAAACATCGTTTTTGGATAAACATAGTCACTCCCGGACTCATCGACGATCCGAATGAGCCCGTGCTTCTCTGCCACGGCATCGCGAAGCGTGACATAGAGCTTGCGTTTCTCGAGCGAGGCCGCATAACCGTCGTTGTTTACGCAGACGACGATCTGCTTCGATAGTGCTTTCGCCATTATTTGTCCTTACAGCAGGTGCTTTATCTTGAATTCTTTGCGCCCGATACCGGCCGCCTCATACCAGTGTAGTTCGGCGAGATGAACGGAGCCATCGGCCAGCCTTATGCGCCCAACCCCCTTACGCTTACGCCAACGGCCACGACCGTAGATCCTGCGCAGTCTGGCAATTTCGCGAATGCCGGAACCCGAGGCAAATGTCTCGATTTGCGAAATTTCGCCCAGAATCTCAAACGCCATTTGAGATTCGTCGCAAAGCCGACCCACAGGGTCAATGCCTCGCTCTTGAGCGTTCGCGAGGCGCAGCACATGACAACCGCCCGGCCAATCCTGTAGAAGCCCCGCAACACCATCCGGGAGCACACATGACCGCCATCGTCGACATCATCGGCCGGGAAATTCTGGATAGCCGCGGCAATCCGACCGTGGAGGTCGATGTCGTGCTCGAGGACGGCTCGCGCGGCCGCGCCGGAGTGCCGTCGGGCGCCTCGACCGGCGCCCACGAAGCGGTCGAGCGGCGCGACGGCGACAACAAGCGCTATTTCGGCAAGGGCGTGCGCCATGCGGTCGATGCGGTCAACGGCGAGATTTTTGACGCCCTCGGCGGCATGGATGCCGAGGCGCAGGTCAAGATCGACGAGACCATGATTGCGCTCGACGGCACGCCGAACAAAAGCCGGCTCGGCGCCAACGCCATCGTCGGCGTGTCGCTCGCGGTCGCCAAGGCGGCGGCCGCGGCCAACGGGCTGCCGCTCTACCGCTATGTCGGCGGCACCTCGGCGCGGCTGTTGCCGGTGCCGATGATGAATATCATCAACGGTGGCGTGCACGCCGACAACCCGATCGATTTTCAGGAATTCATGATCGTGCCGCTCGGCGTGCCGTCGCTTGCCGAAGCGGTGCGCGCCGGCTCGGAGATCCTTCACACGCTCCGCGCCGCGCTCAAGGCCGGCGGCCACAACACCAATGTGGGCGACGAGGGCGGTTTTGCGCCGAATCTGCCGTCGGCGGAAGCGGCGATCGATTTCGTGCTCGCCGCGATCGAGAAGGCCGGCTACAAGGTCGGCGACGAGGTGGCGGTCGCGATCGATCCGGCGGCCAGCGAGTTCTTCAAGAACGGCGTCTACGCCTACCAAGGCGAGGGCAAGGTCCGCTCGATCGACCAGCAGGTCGAATACCTCGTGGAACTGACCAAGCGCTATCCGATCGTCACCCTCGAAGACGGCATGGCCGAGGACGATTACGACGGCTGGAAGAAGCTGACGCAAAGAATCGGCGACCGCTGCCAGTTGATCGGCGACGACATCTTCGTCACCAACGTGAAGCAGCTAGCCGACGGCATCAGGAACGGCATCGCCAATTCGGTCCTGATCAAGGTCAACCAGATCGGCACGCTGACCGAGACGCTGGCCGCGGTCGAGATGGCGCACAAGGCGGGCTACACCACGGTGATATCGCATCGCTCCGGCGAGACGGAAGATTCCACCATCGCCGACCTCGCCGTCGCCACCAATTGCGGGCAGATCAAGACCGGCTCGCTGGCCCGCGCCGACCGCACGGCAAAATACAATCAGCTCATGCGCATCGAGGAAGAGCTTGGCGCCCAAGCGGTCTATGCGGGGCGGGCCGTGCTCAACAGATGGCGCGTTTTGCACGCGCAGCGCAGCACCTAAAGCGCGCGTCTTGCGCGCGCCATGGCGATGCGCGGCAGACCCGGAATCGTCTCAAGCTCCGAGTGTGTGAAGGTCCTGGCTCGGCGGTGCACCGCTACGCCCTGCACCGCATCCGGAACACACCTTACGGACGGCCGCCATTAATGTCGCTTTAAGCGGCCGTCGCTCATGGTGACGGGATGGTTACGCGTAAGCGTCTGCGTTCCGTTCTCACTGCGCTCGGCCTCTATGTCATGGCCGCGCTGCTGATCGGCTATTTCGGCGTCAACGCCTATAGCGGCGATCGCGGACTGAAGGCTAAGGAAGACATCGACCGGCAGATTGCCGAGCTGTCGAGCGAGCTCGACCACCTCAAGCACGAGCGCGCCCAGTGGGAACGCCGCGTCGCGCTGTTGCGCTCCGACAAGCTCGATCCCGACATGCTGGACGAGCAGGCGCGGGGGCTGCTCGATTATGTCGCGCCCAACGACCTCACCTTCATCTATGCGTGGCGGCCGGCGGCAGCCGCGGTTCCGGCCAAGCCCTGACAGGCGCGCCAGCCGTCACGCCGCAGCGCCTTGAACGCCGCCGCGCTGTCCCCAAATTAATTTTTTCCGGCAATGCTTTGGGCGGCTTTGCCGATCCCGTTCCTTGAGCCCGGGCGCTTCCGCAATCGGGCGATTTCGGCTATGGGATGCAAGCCCCCCGTGGTCGCGAGGACAAGAATGGCCGTTGCCAAAACCAAGCCCGCCGAAGACAGCGTTCACGAGCTCCCCCCCGCCGTCGACTGGGGCATGCATGACAGCCAGGTTCCGGAGTTCAGCAAGGAGCAAGAGCTGCAGGCGCTGCGCCAGATGCTGCTGATCCGCCGCTTCGAGGAAAAGGCCGGCCAGATGTACGGCATGGGCCTGATCGGCGGCTTCTGCCACCTCTATATCGGCCAGGAGGCGGTGGTCATCGGCATGGAGATGGCGAAGCAGGACGGCGACCAGATGATCACCGGCTACCGCGATCACGGCCACATGCTGGCCTGCGGCATGGACCCCAAGGGCGTGATGGCGGAATTGACCGGACGCCGCGGCGGCTATTCCAAGGGCAAGGGCGGCTCCATGCACATGTTCTCGCTGGACAGCCACTTTTACGGCGGCCATGGCATCGTCGGCGCGCAAGTGCCGCTCGGCACCGGGCTCGCCTTTGCCAACAAGTACCGCGGCAACGACAACGTCTCGCTGACCTATTTCGGCGACGGCGCCGCCAACCAGGGCCAGGTCTACGAGAGCTTCAATATGGCGGAGCTGTGGAAGCTCCCCGTGATCTTCATCATCGAGAACAACCGCTATGCCATGGGCACCGCGGTGCTGCGCTCCTCGGCGCAGTCCGACTTCTCCAAGCGTGGGCTGTCCTTCAACATTCCCGGCATCCAGGTCGACGGCATGGACGTGCGCGCGGTGAAAGCGGCCGGCGAGGCCGCGCTCGCCTGGTGCCGAGCCGGCAAGGGCCCGATGATTTTGGAAATGATGACCTACCGCTACCGCGGCCACTCGATGTCCGATCCGGCGAAATACCGGACCAAGGAGGAGGTCGACAAAGTCCGCAACGAGCACGATCCGATCGAGCAGGTGCGCAAACGCCTGCTCGACCGCAAAATGGCGAGCGAGGACGAGTTGAAGAAGGTCGACGCCGCGGTGCGCGCGATCATCAACGAGGCCGCCGAATTCGCCACCCAGGATGCCGAGCCCGATCCGTCCGAGCTCTACACCGACATGTATCGCTGATACCGTTGAGCCCGCTTTCGCGCCGAGCCATTAAAACAAAACCATGCCGACCCAAGTATTGATGCCCGCTTTGTCGCCCACCATGGAGAAGGGCAACCTTTCCAAGTGGCTCAAGAAGGAGGGCGACACCGTCAAGTCCGGCGACGTCATCGCCGAGATCGAGACCGACAAAGCCACCATGGAGGTTGAAGCGGTCGACGAAGGCACGCTGGGCAGGATTTTGGTGCCCGAGGGCACCGCCGACGTCGCCGTCAACACGCCGATCGCCATGATTCTCGCCGACGGCGAGGACTCTTCGGCGCTCACCAACGGCAAGGACGCGGCTGCGACCCAGCCGGCGCGCCAGGAGAAGGCCGCGGAGTCGGCGCCGCCCGCGGCACAGGAGCAGCCCGCAAAAAAGGCGCAAGCG
>JASHQO010000191.1 GCA_030039105.1 Xanthobacteraceae bacterium | reverse complement strand
GCGATAGGGACGATCGTGTTTCTCGCCGCCGCCGCCAGCATGGCGGTGATCACTTATTACGAATATAGCCGCGACGTCGGTCCAAATTTCTTCCGCAACATGTACATGAATTTCGCGCTGGCGCCGTCGGCGGCGCTCTTGATTTTCACCGCCGCGCGCTATCGCCACGTGTTTTCGCAGGCACTGTCATCGTCGTGGGCCCTCATTCTCGGCGACGCCAGCTATTCGATTTATCTCGTGCACTATCTGGTGCTGATGGCCATGGTCAAGCTGATCGGGCAGGGCGTGCACGGCATCATTCTAAGCGGTGGCGCGCTGATCGTCAGCATCGCGGCGGTGCTTGCGGTCTCGGTGCTGCTTTACAAATTCTACGAATCGCCGGCACGGAAGTGGCTGCGCGGGATGTGGCGCGGCTAAAGCATGATCCCGAAAAAGCCGGCCCTCGGACTCGATCCGAGGGTGGAAACCGGTTTTCGGAAAAGATCATGCGCAAGCAAAAGGCTAGAGCGGGATGACGATTCGACCAAAACTCATGCCGCTCTAGAGGCAATTGGCGACACTCCATCAGTACGGCTCTGGGTCGGCCCGCAACTGCAAGCGCTGTGTGCCTTGCCAGATCAGCCAGGGCTCGACGGTGTAATAGACGAACGAGCCGTCAAGTGCGACCGGCGGGCTCAGTGTCACCGCAAGCTCGCTGGCGCCCGCTTCGACTGCTAGACGTGCCTCGCCGATGGTTTCGGCCGGCACCGTGCCGAAGCCGCGCAGCACGACTTGGACATTGATGGTGCCTGGTGCCGCCGGCGGCACAAGCTTGAGCCGTACGCCCATGACCTTGCCGGCGCCCCAGCGGATTCTCCCGATGTTGAACGGCCGCTCGCCGACCGAGTGGCGCATCGGTGCACGCAGCACCATGAAGTCGGTCCAGAGAATCGTGCGCCGATAGCGGTCGAACGCCTTGCCGCGGTCATAGCCGGCCGCGGCGCCGCCAAGCTCGCGCCAATCCGGGCTGGCCAGCAAAAAATCGCGCGCCGCGAAGAACGGCCCGGGCTGAGCGATATTGTCGACGAAGATATAGCCACCCGGCGCAATGGCGCGGGCGCCGCACGCGATATCGAAGGCAGCGAACTCATAATCGTGATTGCCGTCGACGAAAACGATGCCGGGGTGCACGCCCTGGCGCTCCATGTCCTTGTAGAATGCCATCGAGTCCATCGAATGTAGCCGCACATGGCGGAACAAGTCCGGCGGCCAACATTTGAGCGTGGCGGCCACGTAGTCGCCGCGAAACGGATCGACGGTGTGCGCCAGCCCGTGGCCGTTGGCGTAAAGCGCGCGGGCGAGCGCCTCGGTGGTGCCGGCCTTGTAGCTGCCGATCTCGAACACGTGATCGGGGCGCTGATTGCGGATCAGGGAGTAGAGGATGGCCTGTGCTTGCGGTGGGATCAGCGAGCGCGCGGCCACCGGATTGTCGGCAAAAAACGCCGTCGCCTCGCCAAATTCAGTTGACTGCAAAATGGCGGCGACTGGGTCGTCGCACGCGGCGAGATCGAGGCGCGGATATGGGATGTCGGCGATCGGCTTGACCGCGAGGCCTTTGTGCAGGCCGTCGAGGCGGATTTCGAGCTCGCTGGCCTTGCGCTTCAATGCCTCCGCGGCCGACGCGCCGGCGCGCGCGGCAACGAGCTGCGCCAGACGGACGCCTCGTGCGGCGAGCCGGGAAAGCCCTGCCATTTAATAGGGCTCCGGCAGCCGAAGCAGTTGCAACGGCTCGTCGCCGTGCCAAATGAGCCAAGATTCGACCGTGTAGTAGAGGCATCCGTCCGCGAGCTGCTGCGGCGGCGTGAACGCTGCGTCGGCCGATTGGCTCACAGGCCCCGGCTTCAAATCGATCGTGGCGTCTGCCGCGGTTTCCCAAAGCCGTGTCGCGCCGAAGCCGCGAAAGACGACTTGCACGGTCAGCTTGCCCGACCGACTCGGCGATTGCAGATGCAGGCGAAGGCCATTGACGCGATTGCCTGACTGCCGCACGACCCCGAAGTCGCGCGGGCGCCGGTCGACCGGGTGGGTCCGCGGCGCCTGCAGGGCGATGAAATCGGTCTGAGAAATCATGTTGCGCTGCGGGTCGAACGCCTTGTCGGCAGTGTAGTCGCGCAGCGACGAGCCGACCTCGCGCCAGCCAGGATTAGCAGCCAAGAAATCGCGCGCCGCCAGAAACGGCCCGGCCTGATCGATGTTGTCGATGAAAAGAAATCCCCCGGGCCCGATAAGTCGCGCAGCGGCGCCGATATCGAACAGGGCGAATTCGTAGTCGTGCTCGCCGTCGACAAATACGAGGTCGGGCCTAATCTTCTGGCGTCGCATCTCCATGTAGAACGTCATCGAATTCATCGTGTAAAGCTTTACCCGCCGCAGCAAATCCAGTGGCCAGCTCTTGAGCACGACTTCGGCGTAGTCACCGGTAAACGGATCCACGGTATGCGCCGTACCGGCTTTGTTGGCGCAGAGCGCGCGGCAGATAGCTTCGGTTGTGCCAGCCCGGTAGGTGCCGATCTCGAATACGTGGTCGGGGCACAGATTGCGGATCAAACAATAGAGCAGCGCGTGCGCCGTGGGTGTTTCAAGTGAGCGAGACGTGACCGGATTGTCGGCAAAGAACGCTGTAGCTGCAGTGAATTCCGGCGCTACCATGATGGCGGCGACCGGATCGCCGTCGGCGGCGAGATCGATTTTGGGAAAAGGAATATCTGCGATCGGCTTGACCGATACCGTCTTTTCAAAACCGGCAAGACGGATTTCGGCCTTTTTGATCGCTCTGCGCACCCCCTCCGAACCGGTGGCAACGCGCCGCGCCAAGCCGGGCAGGACGCGGCTCAACAATTGCCTGGCGTTGCGCCGCTGCGAGGCGAAGAGGTTGCCGAAGCCGTCGGAGCCGATGCTGGTCACGGATCACCTCACCGCGCAACAAAGCAGGATCAAGCGGTGCCGACGCGCAGCACGACGCGCCCGGCGGTGCCGCTGCGGACGACATCGAGCGCGGCATTGATGGCGTCGAGCGGGAATTCGTGGGTGATCAGTCCATCGAACGAAAGGCGCCCGGCCTCGATGAGCCGGATCAGCCGCGGGATATCGACATGAGGCACCGCGTCGCCGCCATGCGAGCCGGTCAGCACTTTGTTGAAGTGGATTGGCAATGTGTAAATCGTCACCTTTTCACTCGGCACTCCGACCAGCACGCAGGTGCCGTCGGCGTGGGTGAGGTTATAGGCCAGCTCGATCACGGCTTTTGCGCCGGTGGTCTCGATCACCTTGTCGGGGCCCTTGTCGCCGACGATCTTGCGGATCGCGGCGTCGACGTCGCCCACCGCATTGGGATTGAGGCAATGGGTGGCGCCGCGGGGGCGCGCCATGTCGAGCTTGGCGTCGATCAGGTCGACAGCGACGATCGGATTGGCGCCGGCGAGGTGGGCGAACTGCACGACATTGAGGCCGACGCCGCCGACGCCGAAGACCACCACGGATTCGCCGATCTTGACGTTGGCGTCGTTGTCGATGACGCCGGCGGCGGTGGTCACGGCGCAGCCCAGAAGCGGCGCATCGCGCAGATTGTAAGTGGGCGGGATTACCGTCATGCGGTTTTCGGAAATCACCGCATATTCATTGAAAGTCGTCACCCAGCCGGCGTTGAGCTTCTTGTCGCGCCATTTATAGGCCGGCGGCTGGCACTGGATGCCCTGGCTCGGCCGCCAGTGCAGCACCACGGTGTCGCCAGACTTTACCGTGGTGACGCCGAGGCCGGTTTCGATCACGCGCGCGGAAGCTTCATGGCCGAGCAGGTGCGGCAGGAACTTGTCGGGACCCTTGGCCGCCGCGATTTCGTTGAGTTGGGCGCCGCAGATCGTCGAATAGAGCACCTTGACCAGAACCTGGCCGACGCCGAGCGCGTCCGGCAGGGCGATCTCGTCGACCACGAGCGGCTCGCATGACTGCGCTAGGATGGCCGCCTTCGCTGTCTTGACCTGCATCGCGAACCTTACTCGAAATAGATGAATTCATAGTCGCCGGTATAGCCGAAGTGATTGTAGAGCCAGATCCACTCCGACGTATGCAGGATCGATTCCGCGGTGAGCGCCCAGCATTCGAGG
>JASHQO010000190.1 GCA_030039105.1 Xanthobacteraceae bacterium | reverse complement strand
TGGGTGAGGAAGTTGTCGCGATCGCGCTCGAGGTTGTCGCGGATGAATTCGGCGTCATAGCCGTCGGCAACGAAGCGAATGCCCTTGGCCAGGAACGGGTCCTCGATCTCGACCTTTTCCAGGCCGATCGGGCCCTGCTTGCGGGCGATCTCGGCGAGCGCCGCGATCTCGTCCACCAGCTCGCGCTGGGTCGTGCGGCGCATGGTGAAGGCAAACTTGGCGCCGAGCGGCAGGCCGTGGAAGATCGAGCTCAACGGGAAGCGGATCAAGGTCGCCGAAAACGAGCCGCCGAAAATAATGATGACGGCGTGGTCGCTGACGAACATCCGCAGGTCGCCACCCATCAACATGAGCGTCGTAATGACCGTCGCCCCAGCGACCAAGCCGAGGCCAGTAGCAATGTCCATTAAAACGCTCCCACGCGCGTCAAAATAGTACTGGCGGCCCCTCAAACTACCGTCGGCGCGCTTAAGGGACGGTTACTGATGAGACTTTTGCCGGGCCAACGGTTGCCGGGCCAACGAACGATCGTGAAGCGCGACAGGGTGATCGGCGCTAACCCCCGTGACCATTGCGGAAAAAAGCCGCACAATAGGTCTTAACCAAGCGGGCACATCGACCGCCGTAATTGACGGATTTCAGGGAGACCAACCATGCGTGACATCGGCCACTTCATCGGCGGCAAAGAGGTGAAGGGCGCCTCGGGGCGGACCGGCGATGTGTTCAATCCCAATACGGGGGAGGTGCAGGCCAAGGTGGCGCTGGCCTCGAAAGCCGAGGTCGAGCAAGCCATCGCCGACGCCGAGGCCGCTTTTCCGGCTTGGGCGGCGACCAATCCGCAGCGCCGCGCCCGGGTCATGTTCAAGTTCTTGGAGCTGATCCAGGCCGAATACGACGATCTGGCGCGGCTGCTGTCCTCCGAGCACGGCAAGACTTTCGCCGATGCCAAAGGCGACATCCAGCGCGGCCTCGAAGTGGTCGAATTCGCCTGCGGCATTCCGCACTTGATGAAGGGCGAGTTCTCGGAAGGCGCCGGCCCCGGCATCGACCTGTTCTCGTTGCGCCAGCCGCTTGGCGTCGTCGCCGGCATCACGCCGTTCAATTTCCCGGCCATGATCCCGCTGTGGAAATGCGCGCCTGCGATCGCCTGCGGCAATACCTTTATCCTGAAACCCTCGGAGCGCGATCCATCGGTGCCGCGCCGCATCGCCGAATTGTTTCTCAAGGCCGGCTTGCCGCCGGGCGTGCTCAATGTCGTCAATGGCGACAAGGAGGCAGTCGATACGCTTTTGACCGATTCGCGCATCAAGGCGGTCGGCTTCGTCGGCTCGTCGGCGATCGCCGAATACATTTATGCCACCGGCACTGCCCACGGTAAGCGCGTCCAATGCTTCGGCGGCGCCAAGAACCATATGGTCGTGATGCCGGATGCCGACATGGATCAGGCGGTCGACGCCCTGATCGGCGCAGGCTATGGCTCCGCCGGCGAACGGTGCATGGCTGTGTCGGTCGCAGTACCGGTCGGCAAGAAGACCGCCGACGTTCTGATGGAAAAGCTCATTCCGCGCGTCGAAGGCCTCAAGATCGGCCCCTCGACCGACCCACAGGCCGACTACGGCCCGATGGTGACCAAAGAACTGCTCAATAAAGTGCGCGGCTACATCGATCTCGGCGTCAAGGAAGGCGCCAAGCTCGTGGTCGACGGCCGCAATTTCAAGCTCCAAGGCTATGAGAGCGGCAACTTCATCGGCGGCTGCCTGTTCGATGACGTCAAGCCGAACATGACGATCTACAAGGAGGAGATTTTCGGACCGGTGCTGTCGGTCGTGCGCGCCAAGGATTACGAGGAAGCGGTGCGGCTGCCGTCCGAGCACGACTACGGCAACGGCGTCGCCATCTTCACCCGCGACGGCGACACCGCGCGCGATTTCACGAGCCGCGTCCAGGTCGGCATGGTCGGCGTCAACTTCGCCATTCCGGTGCCGCTGTCGTATTACACTTTCGGCGGCTGGAAGCGTTCCGGCTTCGGCGACCTCAACCAGCACGGCCCGGACTCGATCCGCTTCTACACCAAGACCAAGACCGTGACCGCGCGCTGGCCGTCCGGCACCAAGGAAGGCGCTGAGTTCGTGATTCCGACGATGCGGTGATGTCAGGCTCCCATTCTTTCGGCAGGCGGGCGCGAGGCAGGCGCGCGGCAACGGCCGCGGCGGCGCTCGTTGTGCTTGCCGCGCTGGGCGCCTGCTCGACCGCGCCGGCGCCCGAGCCGCAGCCGACGGTGGCCGCGCCGCCTCCGACACCGTCGCCGCTGTCGCCGCCGCCGATCGATCTCGCCGGACGCTGGCGGCTCACCGCAGCGGCGGGCGGTGCCTGCTTCATGACGCTCGGCGCCACTCCAGGCGCCGCGCAAGGCACAATCGCGCCCGAAGGCGGCTGCCCCAGCAATTTCTTCACCAGCCGCAAATGGACTTTCGAGAACGACAGCCTGATCATTCGCAGCCACAAAGGCGAGCCGCTGGCACAGCTATCGTTCACCGGCGGCCATTTCGAGGGCAAAGACAACGGTGGCGGCATGCTGTCGCTGTCGCGCTGACGTCACATCGTCGCAGCAATTCGGGGCAAGCATTTCAGGGGAAGATATGGCCGAATATCAGCTTCACTGCTTCGCGCAATCGGGCAACGCCTATCGCGCCGCGCTGATGCTCAATCTGATCGGCGCCGACTGGGAGCCGGTGTTCGTCGATTTCTTCGGCAAGGGCGTGCA
>JASHQO010000189.1 GCA_030039105.1 Xanthobacteraceae bacterium | reverse complement strand
AACGGCTGTCGCGCGGCGAGGCGCGCGTGACCGAGGTCGCCGAACCCTTCCACATGTCTTTGAACGCGGTGTCGAAACACATCCGCGTGCTGGAATTGAGCGGCGTGGTCGAGCGGCACAGGAAAGGGCGCGACCACATTCTCTCCATCAATACCCGTTCGCTGGACGAGGTCGATGGCTGGATCGTGCGGATGCGCCGCTATTGGGAGGAGCGGCTGGACGCCATGGAGCGGCTGCTGCGCGAACTCAAGAAGGATCACAAATCGCGGCTAAAGGATCGCAAGCATGGCTGGCGATGAGACGCCGGGCCCGACCGTGCAAATACGCCGGCGCGTGAAGGCCGCCGCCGAGCAGATCTTCGACCTGTGGACCAGACCCGATTTGATGGTTCGGTGGATGAGCCCGTTTCCGGGCGCGGTCGATTGCAAGGCGAGCTGCGACCTCCGCCCTGGCGGACGCTTCAGCCTCGTCATGACGTCGGCGGAAGCAAGCCGCGAAGTGTCCGGCACCTATGTGGAAATCGACCGGCCGCGCAAGCTTGTGTTCACCTGGACCGGCCCGCTGACCAACAACGTGAATACGTTGGTGACCGTCGAACTCCATCCGCGCGGCGATGATGAAACCGACCTCGTGCTGACCCACGAGCGTCTACCGACGCCGGCAATTCATGACGGTCATACCAGAGGCTGGGGACATATCCTGGACCATCTAGCGGACGCGGTTACAAAAGGCTCTTAGTTTGTAGGGTAGGCAAAGGCGACTGACGTGGACGCAACCGGTTATCTCTACACGATCGCGACCGTCGGCATGACCTTCGCCGGCCTGTCTGTGCTGACGATGATCCTTCGGCAGATGCTCGGCGGGCGGATAACCAAATGGGACAGCTGGGTGACGCGCACCTGGGTTGAACTCGGATTCATGACGACGTTCGGCTCGATCCTGCCGCCGCTGTTGATTTTGTTTGCAGCTCCGGCGCCGATCGCTTGGCGTGTTTCAAGCGGCGTCATGGCTGTCATTCTCGGCGGCTGGGCGCTGACATTTCCGCGCCGCCGGCAGGCCGTAAACCCGACGCGTTTGCCGTTACAGGTGGTGATATACGCGCTGGCGATGGATATCGCCGCGCTGGCGCTGGCGGCAAATGTGGTTGTCGTTCCCGGCGAGCTGTTGGCGGGCGTCTATGCCGCGGCAGTGACCGCGATACTGGTCGGTGCCGGGTTGTTGTTCCTGTTCGCCTTCGTACATTGGTATGACGCAACAATCGGTCACGAGCCGCCGAAATCGTAAGTCCGGTCATGGCACATCCCGGACTTCGGGATCGGCCGCTCCTACCGTCCGCCGCGCATGCGCGCCAAGAGTTCCGCGGTCGCATAGGAATCCGCCGGCAGGCCGTATTTCATCTGCACCGCTCTGACCGCCTGCCGCGTCTTCAGGCCGGCGAAGCCGTCGATAGTGCCGACGTCGTAGCCGGCCTTGGCCAGCAGGCCCTGCAGCTCCTTCATGTCGTTGAAAGGCAGCGCCGGCGGCGGCGTGCCGCGATGCAGCGCCGGTGCGCCGGCGATGCGGGTGGCGAGATAGGCCGCGGTGGTCGAATAGACCAGCGAATTGTTCCACTGCAGATAAACCTGGAAATTCGCATAGACCAGGAACGCCGGTCCGAACCGTCCCATCGGCAGCAGCAGCGACGCCGGCAAAGCGTCGGCCGGCAACGCGCGGCCGTCGGCAAGCGTGACGCCGAACGACGCCCATTTCGAGCGCGGCAACTGGATCGTCAGGTCGGCCTGGTCCCACGGCAAATTCGCCGGCACGCGCACTTCGGTGAGCCACGGCTCGCCGCGCTTCCAGCCCAGGCCGACGAGGTAATTCGCCGTCGAGGCCAGCACGTCGGGCACGCTGCGCAGGAGATTGCGCCTGCCGTCGCCGTCGTAGTCGACGGCGTATTGGTAATATTCCGACGGCATCATTTGCGTCTGGCCAAGCTCGCCGGCCCACGAGCCGATCATATCCTCCGGCTGGAGATCGCCGCGCTCGACCAGCCGCAGCGCATCCGTGAGCTGCGCGCGAAAGCGATCGGCGCGCCGGCAATCGTAGGCCAGCGACGCCAGCGCGCTGAGCGTTCTCTCCTTGCCCATATTGGCGCCGAAATCGCTCTCCAACGCCCAGAACGAGACAATGACCGGCGCCGGCACGCCGTATTGCTGCTCGATGCGCGCGAACACGTTGGCGTAAGTCTTGATCTTCGCCGCTCCGGTCTGGATGCGATAGGCCGCAGCCATGCGGTCGGAGAATTCGAGGAACGTCTGGGTGAAGACGCGCTGGCCGCGGTCGATGTTGACGATGCGCTGGTCGTAGGTGAGGTAGGGCGCAACCTCGGACACCGTGCGCTGCGAGACGCCGCCGGCGACCGCCTCGCGCTCGAAGGCGGCGAGCCAGGACTCGTACGGCCCGGAGCTGCGGCACGGCGCGGCGGCCTGCGCGGCGCCGCCTGCCAACACGATCGACAGCAGCAGCGCGCCGCCCGCTAGTCCGCTTTTGCCTGCAAATACCACTGCCAAATCTCCTCGCCGGTCCAGTACTCGACGCCGTCGAAGCGGCGGGCGTAGTCGTAGATCGCTTCGAGATATTTGATGCGGTGCGGCTGGCCGCTCAGGTAAGGATGAATGGCGAGCGCCAGAATTTTTGCGCGCTTTTCGCCCTCGGCATAAAGCCGGTCGAACTGATCGACGCTGCGCTTTAAGAGATAATCGCTCTCGTGGTGCTGCACCGCCATCATCGGGATATCGTTGAGCTCCATGGTGTAGGGCAGCGTCACCAGCGGGCCGTTCGCGGTGCGGATCGTGGTCGGCTCGTCGTCATAGACCCAGTCGCCGATATATTTGATGCCGGCGGCGCTGAGCAAATCCGGCGTCTCCAGCGTCTGCGTCAATCCGGGACCGAGCCAGCCGACCGGCCGCTTGCCGGTGAATTTTTGGATCACGTCGAGCGAGCGCGCGATCATCTTTTTCTGCTCGGGCTCGTGATGGATCGGGCCCTGCTGGTAGGAATGCCCCATGAATTCCCAGGCATCGCTGCGCGCCTCCCGGGCGACGCGGGCATAATCCTCGCAGACGCGGGCATTGATCGCGAGCGTCGGCCTGATCTTCAGGCGCTTGAACAGATCGAAGAAGCGCCACACGCCGACCCGCATGCCGTATTCGTGCCAGCTCCAGTTCGGCACGTCGGGTAGCAGCGTCTGCCCGGTGGGCGGGGCCAGCACTTGGCGCGCCATCGGCCTGCCGATGTCCCAGACTTCGAGATTGACGATGGTCCAGAACACCAGCCGGCTTTTTCCCGGCAGTTTCAGCGGCGGGCGGTCGACGATGGCGGAAAAGGCGACGCGCTCGCGCGGCAGCATCGGCTTCGCGCGCTTGGCGGCTGTGCGTTTTTTCATCGTCCTCCCCGCCCGGCCGGTGCCGTCCGTGTGCAAAATCATATGTCGACAAGCGTACTTACGGCAACTCTGCGGCGGTTTCGCACCACCGTCATGGCCCGATCACATCCTTGTTAGCGGCGGCGGAAGGACGTTGCAGTCCGCGGCGAATAGCTCATCTATGGAACCAATGCACCGGGGGCTGATTATCTTCCCAACTTTTGCGACTCTGCTATTAGTCCCGCCCTTTTGCGGACCATGCGATGCCAAGCCCAGTCGTTTCCCAGCGCGTCCGAATAGCCGATTTGGCCCACGAAGGCGTTAGGGCCCAACACCCCGCCGACGATCCGCGGCAATTTTGGCTCGATGCCTTCCACCATGTGCGCGCCGAGACCGAGCGCCGCGCCGCGCCGCTGTCGGGCGAGGATCAGGTGGTGCAGTCGATGCCCGACGCGAGCCCGACCAAATGGCATCGCGCCCACGTGACATGGTTCTTCGAGCAATTTCTGCTGCGCCCGTTCGCCAAAGACTACAGGCCGTTCGACGAGCGCTTCGCCTATCTGTTCAACTCCTATTACGTCGCGGCGGGGCCGCGGCAGGCACGGCCGCAGCGCGGCCTCATCACCCGGCCGGGCGCCGCCGAGGTCACGGCCTATCGCGCCCGCGTCGATGCGGCAGTGAGCGCGCTCATCCAATCGACGAAGGATTTTGACGCGCTGATCCCGATCATCGAGATCGGCCTCAATCACGAGCAGCAGCACCAGGAGCTGTTGCTCACCGACATCCTCCACGCCTTCTCGTTCAACGAGACGCATCCGGCCTACGATCCCGCGTGGCAGTGGCCGCGAGGCGAGAGCAAGAAAGCCGAGGGCGCGCGGATCGCCGGCATTCATAGGATCGGCCACGGCGGCGACAGTTTCTGTTTCGACAACGAACGGCCGGCGCACCAGATCTTGCTGCAGCCGGTACGGCTCGCGCCAAGCCTCGTCACCAACGGGCAGTGGCTCGCGTTCATGGCCGACGGCGGCTATACGACGCAGGCCATGTGGCTGTCCGACGGATGGGCGGCCGTCGAAGCGCAGCGTTGGGAGGCGCCCGGCTACTGGCGCAACATCGACGGCGAATGGTTCGTCATGACGCTCGGCGGCTTGCGCCCGGTCGATCCGGACCTGCCGGTCTGTCATGTCAGCTATTACGAGGCCGATGCCTTCGCGCGCTGGTCGGGCAAGGATTTGCCGACCGAAGGCGAATGGGAGGTTGCGGCAAAAAGCGGCGTGCTCGACGACGCCTTCGGCATCGTCTGGCAGTGGACTCGCAGCGCTTACTCCCCATATCCCGGCTACAGGGCCGCGCCCGGCGCGCTTGGTGAGTATAACGGCAAGTTCATGGTCAACCAGTTGGTATTGCGCGGCTCGTCGCTGGCGACGCCGTCCGGCCATTCGCGCGCAAGTTATCGGAACTTCTTTTATCCGGCGGCACGCTGGCAATTCAGCGGGCTGCGCCTCGCCCAATACGAGACCTGAGTGAACCGATGAGCCGAGCCGTCCAGGCCGCGCGTCGCGCGGCACCGTCTGCCACCGAAACCGCCTTCGCCGCCGACGTCGTCGCCGGCCTGACCGCCAAGCCGAAGCACCTGCCGCCGAAATACTTCTACGACCTCGCGGGTTCCGCGCTGTTCGACCGCATCACCCGCTTGCCGGAATACTATCCGACGCGCAGCGAGATCGGCATTCTGCAGGACAACGCGCCGGCCATCGCCTCGCTGTTTCCGGCCGGTTGCGCGCTGATCGAATTCGGCGGCGGCTCGAGCCGCAAGGCGCGCATCCTGCTCGGCGCCGCGGCCACGGTGGACGCCTATGTCCCGGTCGACATTTCCGGCGACTTCCTGCAGCAGGACGCGGCGCAGCTCCGGCGCGATTTTCCGCGCCTTGGCGTCCATCCGCTGGTGACGGATTTCACCAAGCCGTTCGAATTGCCGCAGGCCGTGGCGGCGCTGCCGCGGGTCGGCTTCTTTCCGGGCTCCACCATCGGCAATTTCGAGCCCCACGAGGCGTGTCGGTTCCTGCGCCATGCCGGCGCCATGCTGGGGCAGGGCGCCGTGTTCGCGATCGGCGTCGATCTGGTCAAGGACCCGAAGGTGCTCTATCGCGCCTACAACGACGCCGACGGCGTCACCGCGAAATTCAATCTCAATCTCCTGGCGCGCATCAACCGCGAGCTCGGCGCCGATTTCAATCTCGATGCCTTCGAGCACCACGCCTTCTACAGCAGCGCGCAGAATCGAATCGAGATGCACCTCGCCTCGACGCGGCGGCAGAAGGTACGCGTCAACGGCACGGCGTTCGATTTCCGCGCCGGCGAGACCATCCATACCGAGAACTCTTACAAATACACGATCGAGTCGTTCCAGGCGCTGGCCCGCGGCAGCGGCTGGTCGCCGCTGCAGGTTTGGACGGATGAGTTGTTTGCCGTTCATGCGCTCGTCAATCAGGCGACGGACGATCGATGACGGTGACAGACCACAGACGACGGACGACAGCGGACGGATTCGGATCAAGATATTCTTTTTCCGTCGTCCGCCGTCTGATATCTGTCCTCTGACCCCTATGCCGGTCTGCGAGCTCGATCCCTGGCGCCTGCAATATTTCGCCCACGTCAAAACCGCCGCCGATATCCCGACCGAGGACAGCGACGCCTGGCAGTGGTATCCGGCGCAGCGCTGGGTCTATGACAAGCTGGCGATAGCGCTGTCGCAAAATCTCGATGCCGGCCCGCACGGCACGACGCCGCCGCGCTTTCCGGTTTTTTCCAAGCCGATCGTCAATCTGCGCGGCATGGGCGCTGGCAGCCGCGTGGTGCAGACCGCGGCCGATTACGAAACCTGCTACACGCCCGGCCATTTCTGGATGACGTTGCTCGACGGCCGTCACGTCTCGACCGACGTCGCCGTGATCGACGGCGCGCCGCACTGGTGGCGCCACGTCACCGGCAAGCCTGCCGGCGAGGGCACCTTCGACTACTGGACCGTGCACGCCGAGCCGGACCCGGCGATCGAGGCCCATTGCGGCGCCTGGCTCGAAAAGCATCTCGGCGGCTATACCGGCATGCTCAACCTCGAAACCATCGGCGGCAAGATCATCGAGGCGCACCTGCGCTTCGCCGATCAATGGCCGGATCTCTACGGCCCGGGCTGGGTCGAGGCGCTGGTCGGCCTCTATGAGCGCCGCCAATGGGATTTTTATGACGCGGATCGCAGCGAAGGATATAGCGTCGTGCTGTTCGGCCCGAACGGCCGCCGCTACCGCCATCCGCCGGCGGCCTTGGTCGAGGACATCAAACGCACGCCCGGCGTCACCAGCGTGCAGATCACGTTTCACCAGGACCGCGCGCCGGAGCGGCACACCATGCCGCCCGGCGGCTTTCGCCTCGCCATCGTCAACGGCTTCGATCTCGGCCAGGCGCTCGCCGCGCGCGCGCGGCTGAAGGAGTTTTTCTTGTCGTAGCCCGGATGGAGCAAAGCGCAAATCCGGGAACGATCGTGCCGCCTCGCGGCCGGCCCCGGATTGCGCTTCGCTCCATCCGGGCTACGCACTGCAGGGGGGACGATCTACTATGCGTCGGGGCTTCCGCAAAAGAGTCACGACATTGCGCAGCGTCTTGGCCGGTATCGCCGCCCTCGGTGTCGCGTGTTCCGCAGCGCCGGCGTTGGCGCAGGATCAAGTCAAGATCGGCATCGGCTACGGCCTCGCCTTTCTGCCGATCTATGTCTGCCAGGATCTAAAGCTCATCGAGAAGCAGGCCAAGGCGCTGCATCTCGACGTCAAGGTGAGCTACCCGCGCTTCCTCGGCGCCGGCCCGGTGCAGGCGGCGCTCGGCTCCGGCGAGATCGACGTCGGGCCGTTCGGCACTGCGCCGCTGCTGGCGGCATGGGAGAAGGGCAGGGGCACGGCGCAGCAAATTCTGGCGCTGTCCGGCCTCACCACGTTGCCGCTCACGCTCGTCACCAACCAGCCGAACGTGACGGGCCTTGCCGATTTCCAGTCATCCGACCGCATCGCCATGCCGTCGCTGACGGGCCCGCAAATGTACCTGCTGGAAATGCAGTCGGAGAAAGTTCTCGGCGCTTACGACAAATTGCACGATCGGGTGGTGGCGCTGCCGCCGGCCGACGCGACGACCGCGCTGGTCGACGGAACGGGCGCGGCAACCGCCTATTTCGCCTCGCCGCCGTTCGCGCAGCTCGCGCTGCACGACGCCAAGGTGCATCGCGTGCTCTCATCGGTCGACGTGATGAACGGCAAGGCTTCGTTCCTGATGTTGGGCGCGACCCGCGCCTACGTCGAAGCGCATCCGCAAGTCGCCGAAGCGATCGATAAGGCGATCGACGAGGCGGCGCACGTCATTCGCGACGATCCGCGCCGCGCCGCGCAGATTTATCTTACCCACGAGCCGTCGATGACGTTGAGCGGCGCCGCCGTCGAAGCCGTGGTCCGCGACGTCAAGGACGAGTTCGGCAGCGCGGTCTATGGCGTGCAGGCTTTTGCCGATTTCATGAGCCGGCACGGCGAGCTCAAAGCGCCGCCGAAGAGCTGGAAGGACATTGTGGCGCCGTCGCTTTTGAGCTCGCCGAGCACATAGCTGCCCCTTGCGGCAACCGCTTGACGCTCGCCATGGCCGAAGCGACTATCGGTGCAAGAATCCGCCGAATTTTTCCCGGTTTACGGGGATTTCCTGGGAGGATGCCATGACCAAGCGCCGCAATTCGCCCGATTCCAGCCGCCGTAATTTCCTTAAAGGCGCCGGCCTGGTCGGTGCCGCCGCGGCGGTGACGACGCCGGCCGCCGCCGCGGTGCCGGTCATGCCCGCGGAGAAAATGAAGGCGGCGCTGCCCGGGCCACGGCAGGTCGCGGCGGAAACCATGCCGCCCGGCGCCGATCCGGTGAACCAGACCACGAGCGGCGGCGATTTCATGGTCGACGTGCTCAAGTCGCTCGACGTCGAATACATGGCGATCAACTGCGCCTCGAGCTATCGCGGCCTGCACGAAGCCGTCGTCAATCACGGCAACAACGCCAAGCCGGAAATCATCACCTGCGTGCACGAGGATATCGCCGTGCACATCGCCCAAGGCTACGCCAAGATCGAAGGCAAGCCGATGGCGATGGCCTGCCACGGCGTCGTCGGCCTGCAGCACGCCACCATGGCGATGTACAACGCCTGGTGCGACCGCGTGCCGGTCCTGGTGATGGGCGGCAACATCATGGAGGCCGACAAGCGCGCGCCCGGCGCCGAGTGGGTGCATGCCGGCGTCGATATCGGCCAGCTCGTGCGCGAGTTCACCAAGTGGGACGATCAGCCGGCCTCGCTGCAGCACTTCGCCGAGTCCGCGGTCCGCGCCTACAAAATCGCCACCACGCCGCCGATGGGTCCGGTGTTCCTGTCGCTCGATGCCGAGCTGCAAGAGAACCCGATCCCCGATCCGGAGTCGCTGCGCATTCCGAAATTTTCGCCGGTGGTGCCGCCGCAGGGCGATTCCGCCGCCATCGCGGCCGCGGCCAAGATGCTGGTCGAGGCGCAAAACCCGGTGATCGTCTGCGATCGCGTTGCGCGCACGCCGCAAGGCATGGCGAACCTGGTCGCGTTGGCCGAGACGCTGCAATGCGCCGTCATCGACAATGCCGGCCGCATGAATTTCCCGTCGCGGCATCCGCTCAACCAAAGCTTCCGCCGCGCGCTGATCGGCCAGGCCGACGTCATTCTCGCCATCGAGATGAACGACCTGTGGGGCACGCTGACCCATTTCAGCGACCGCATCAACCGCCGCTCGCGGCCGGCCTACAAGTCGGGGACCAAGATCGTCACGCTCGGCGTGCGCGATCTCTATCTGAAATCCAACTACCAGGATTTCGGCCGCTGGCAGGACGTCGATCTCGACATCGCCGGCGACGGCGAAGCATCGCTGCCGGCGCTGACCGAGGCCGTAAGGCGCCTGATCGACGACAACCGCAAGGCGGCCTACGCCGAGCGCGGCAAGAAGCTCGCGGCCGCGCATCTCGCCATGGTCGAACGCTCGAAGACCGACGCCACGATCGGCTGGGACGCGAGCCCGATCACGACGGCGCGGATGTGCGCCGAGGTCTACAATCAGATCAAGGACGAGGACTGGTCGGTGGTCGGCACCGCGATCCGGCTGAGCTGGATGCACCGGCTGTGGGATATCAAGAAGCCGTACCAGTGGAACGGCGGCTCCGGCGGCGCCGGCGTCGGCTATAATCTGCCGGCCTCGATCGGCGCCGCGCTCGCCAACAAGAAGCACGGCCGCTTCACCGTGGCGTTCGGCGGCGACGGCGACTTCATGTTCAATCCGGGCGCCTTGTGGACGGCCGCGCACCACCAGATTCCGATCCTCTACATCGTGCACAACAACCGCGCCTACCATCAGGAATACATGTATCTCGTCGCCATGGCGGCGCGGCACGGCCGCGGCGTCGACAGGATGGACATCGGCACCACGATCAAGGACCCCAACATCGACTACGCCACCGTGGCGCGCGGCATGGGCGCCCACGGCGAGGGCCCGATCACCGATCCGAAAGACCTCGCTCCGGCGCTGACCCGCGCCATCGCCGCGGTGAAGGCCGGCGGCCCGGCCGTGGTCGACGTCGTCACCGATCCGCGCTGAGGAGTTTTGCAATGACCGGGTTCACGCGTATCGCGATCGTCGTTGCCGCCAGCCTCGGCGCGGTCGCGTTGGCGTCGGCGCAGGATGCGCCGAAGGGCGACACTGCCAACGGCAAGCGCATCTATCTCGCCGACGGCTGCTTCACCTGCCACGGCCGCGCCGGGCAGGGCGGCGCCTATAACGGTCCGGCGCCGATCCTCGCCCACACCGCGCTGCCGTTCGACGGCTTCAAGAACCAGCTACGCAATCCGGCCGACGACATGCCGGCCTTCTCCACCGCCGTGCTGTCGGACCAGGACGTCGCCGACATTTACGCCTTCGTGCAGACGCTGCCCGGCCCGACCGCGGCGAAGGACATCGCGATCCTCAATAATTAGGTCGTGGCAGAAATCTAGCTGGCAACGGGAGCGACACCGGGCGTTTGGGCGGTAGCGGCGCTGCGCGACCGTCGTTTGACGCAGTGCGAGGGGTTCATGGCGCGGAACGGGTACTTTGGCATCCAATCCCGCATGTCTGCCTATTCTCATCTCGGCCGCACCAGCCGGGCCGGGCTGGTTTACGTCGCGTCGCTGACCGTCCGCTGACCCCGTTCCAACTCCCACAAATTCGTGGTGTAGTTGCTTGAGATTCGGATTGATTTTCGCGTGGTTCTGAGCCTTGGAGGAGCGTTGGCGGCGGCGATCCGGCTTGGGCCAAGTTCGGGCCAAGTTTGGGCCAAGTTCGAGCCAAGTTCGAGTAGGCCGTCGTTGGCTATGCCAAGGCGTGCGCGCAACCTTGCGTTCCCTCTTCGCGCGAACGGAGCCGAACCGATGAATGAAAACGCGCGCGTTGAACACATGCCCGACCGCATCGAGCGCGGCCGAAATGTGCGTGAGGGCTATCAGCGCGGCTGGGGCCTTCAGTTCGACAAGCTGGCCGACCGGATCGTGAAGGAGCCGTTGTTCGGGCAGGCCTTCCAGCTCGCTCAAGGCCGAACGGCCGTCTCGCCTTATAACCTGATTAATCTGTATTTGATCGTTCTGCATTTTCTTGGACGCCTGGAGTCACACGACATCATCGAGTTCGGATCGTATCGCGGCGGTAGCGCGGTCTTCATGGCTTGGTGCCTGAAGACGCTCTACCCGGGCGCTAAAATTTATGCGCTCGACACCTTCGAGGGCATGCCCGAAACCGAAGATATCGACTGGCACAAACCCGGCGATTTTGGCGGCGCCGATATCGATGAAATCTGTGACTTCGCGGACCGGGCGGGGCTCGACAATCTCGTCTTCGTCAAAGGCCGGTTCCAGGACACGCTGCCGATCCTGCTCAAGTCCGTGCGGCCGTTTGGCCTGGCCCACATCGACTGCGACATCTATTCGGCCGTGAAGTATTGCCAAGACGCGATGTGGGACCGGATGTGCAAAGGAGGCTACCTGGTCTACGATGACGCTCTCGTTTCGAGTTGCTTCGGCGCCACGCAGGCGGTCGAAGAGTTAATTATGGAACGCCGCGTGCATTGCGAGCAGATCTGGCCACACGCCGTGTTCCGCGTAGGCCTGCAGAGCTGAGGATTCATCAACGACCGGCTTCAAAGACGTGCTCATGCGCGTCGCCGCTGCACTTGACGCTCCTACTGCCGCCGTTGGCCCGGCAAGTCACCCAGTGCGACGCAGCGAGCTGGTCGCTCTTGGGCTAACCGCGGACGTCGCTGGGATACCGTGAATCGGTCGATCCTGACCCATAAGGCCCGCCGCTGATGCACTGCACTTCGGTCGCTATTGGCACTTGGCGGACTTGCCGCCGTCCCGTGCCGATGTCCGCTTTTGGGGGTAAAAGCGGACATCGACTGCCGCAGTCGCACGCGTGCCGGTCGCGCCGGTGCCGCGCTTGTGACCGCGCCGGCCGCCCACTAGACTTCGCCGCCTCTTCGCCGCCGGGACTGAACCAACAGGATTGTCATGGCCGACAACGCGCTCAATGTTCTGACCATTTGCGGCAGCCTGCGCAAAGCTTCTTACAATGCCGCGCTGGCGCGCACCCTGCCGTCGCTCGCGCCGGAGGGAATGTCGGTCAGGCCGGCGCCGGCTTGGCATACCATGCCGGTCTACAATCACGACATCCAGGCCAACGGCTTTCCCGCCGAAGTCACCGCCTGGGCCGACGCGATCCGCGGCGCCGACGGCGTCATCATCGTCTCGCCGGAATACAATTGGAGCATTCCGGGTGGACTGAAGAACGCCATCGACTGGGTGTCGCGCCTCAAAGACGTGCCGTTCAAGGACAAGCCGGTGGCGCTGCAATCCTGCGCCGGCGGCGCGCTCGGCGGCGCGCGCATGCAGTATCAATTGCGGCAAAGCCTGACCTCGATCGACGCCGTCCTGTTTGGCAGGCCGGAAATCTTCGTCACCTTCTCCGCCAAGAAATTCGACGAGAAGACGCTCGACCTCACCGACCAGCCGACCATCGACATCGTGAAGCAGCAGCTCGCCGGCTTCGAAAAATTCATCCGCCGGCAGAACGGAAAGACGTAGCCATGTCCTCCTCGGCCCGCCTCGATGGCCGCGTTGCGATCCTTACCGGCGGCGCCAAAGGCATCGGCCGGCACTACGCGCGCCGGCTCGCCGCCGAAGGCTCGCGGCTGATGATCGCCGACGTCGCCGACGGCCGCGAGCTTGCCGAGGAGATCGCGCGCCGGCACGGCGCCAATTCGGTGGCGAGCGCCGTGACCGACGTCAGCGACGAAGGCGCGGTGCAGGCGCTCGTCGCCAAGACCATGGAGCGCTTCGGCAAGATCGACATTCTGGTCAACAACGCCGCGCTGTTCGCGCCGCTGCAGGAGCAGAAGGTCACCGAGATCGACGTCGGGCTGTGGGACAAGGTGATGTCGATCAATATCCGCGGCGTCTTTCTGATGACCAAGCACGTCGCGCCGCACATGATCGCGCAAAAATACGGCAAGATCGTCAACATCAGCTCCGGCACGGTGGCGCGCGGCATCCCGAATTTCGCCCATTACGTGACCTCGAAGGGCGCGGTGACCGCGTTCACCCGCGCGGTGTCGCGCGAGCTCGGCGAGTACAATATCTGCGTCAACAACCTGGCGCCGGGATTTACCTTGAGCGACAGCGTGATCAACGACAACCCGCAGCACCTGGCCCATTCGCAGGCGCCGTCGCTGGTGCGCCGCGCGCTCAAGCGCGACGAATATCCGCAGGACCTGCTGGGCGCCCTGGTATTCCTGGCTTCCGCCGACAGCGATTTCGTCACCGGCCAGACCATCGCGGTCGATGGCGGCGCCACCAATAATTGAGCGAAATAGCCCGCCATCGCCGCATGGCAGGGCCGCTACGCTTGGCCCGCTATTTCCGTTGCCGCGGGCTTTGACTATATTCCGGGTAAATCACCGGCTTTGAGCTCTATGGAGGACCACCATGGCGGTTGCGACCGCGACGAAACCCGGCACCCCGGATAACAAGCACAATATCGAGGCGGTCCGGCAAGCCTTCTACGACCGGATTGCCAAAAAGGACATGGCGCCGCTGTGGAAAGTCATGGCGTCGGTGGTCACCAAGGAGCCGGTGACCCGCTGCCAGCCCCACGTCTGGAACTATAGCGACGTCAAGTCGCTGGTCATGGAATCCGGCGGCCTGATCACCGCCGAGGAAGCCAACCGCCGCGTGCTGATCCTGGAAAACCCGGCGCTGCACGGCGAATCGAAGGCCACCAACACGCTGTTCGCCGGCGTGCAGATGATCCTGCCCGGCGAGGTGGCGCCGGCCCATCGCCACGTCTCCTCCGCCATCCGTTTCGTGCTCGACGGCGAGGGCGCCTACACCGCGGTCGAGGGCGAGAAGGCCTTCATGTCGCGCGGCGATTTCGTCATCACCGCGAACTGGGCGCCGCACGACCACGGCAACACCTCCGACAAGCCGATGCTGTGGCTCGACGTGCTCGACTTCCCGGCGGTGAATTTCTACGAGGCGTCGTTCGCCGACCATGCCGACGAGAAGACCCAGAAGACCACCCGCGCCGACGGCGATTCGCTGAATTTTTACGGCTCCGGCGTGCTGCCCGACGGCGCCTGGAGCAAGACCTATACTCCGGTCATCAACTACACCTATGCGCGCACCCGGCCGATCGTCGAGCGCATGATGCAGGCGGGCGACATCGACAAGCGCCACGGCGCCCGGGTCAGCTATGCCAATCCCGCCACCGGCGGCCCGGTGCTGCCGACCATGGGCGCTTGGCTTGCCATGTTCCCGAAAGGCTTCAAGGGCGAGCCGTACCGCTCGACCGACGGCACCATCTTCGTCTGCGTCGAAGGCGAGGGCTCGACCACGGTGGACGGCAAGGTCCTTAAGTGGGGCCCGAACGACGTGTTCGTCGTGCCGCCGTGGAAGCGCTATCACCACAACGCCCCGGTCGGCGCGGTGCTGTTCTCGATCTCCGATCGGCCGGCGCAGAAGGCGCTCGGCCTCTGGCGCGAGGAGCAGTAGCTCGGAATTCGTTTCCCGGGCGCAGCGCAAAACGAAGCGCAGCGAAGCGGTGCGCTGCAGACCCGGGACCGTCACAAGCTCGGTGTTCGCGGGAAACGAGTCCGAGTATGACGCTGGCCTTCACCCACGACGTTCCGCCGCAACGCGTCGTCTTTGCTTCCGGTGCGCTGACGCGCATCGCCGACGAGGCGGCGCGGCTGAATTTTTCCCGCGCGCTGGTGGTGGCGACGCCGGGCAGCGGCGCGCGGCTCGGCCAGAAGGTCGTCGAGCTTTTGGGCGCGCGGGCCGCCGGCTTGCACGCCCATGCCGTCATCCATGTGCCGAAGGCGATTGCGGACGCGGGCCTGGCGGCGGCGCGCGCCGCGACAGCCGACGGACTGGTTGCGGTCGGCGGCGGCTCCGCCATCGGCTTGGCCAAGGCGATTGCGCGCGACACCGCGTTGCCGATCCTCGCGATCCCGACGACCTATTCCGGCTCCGAGACCACGACCATCTTCGGCATCACCGAGGGCGCGCGCAAAGTCACCGGCCGCGACGTCGCGGTGCTGCCGAAAACCATCCTCTACGATCCCGATCTGACGCTCGGCCTGCCGGCGGCGGTGAGCGCCGCGAGCGGCCTGAACGCCATCGCCCATTGCGTCGAGAGCTTTTGGGCCGACGGCCGCACCCCGGTCACGCTGGCGCTGGCGAGCGAGTCGATGCGGCGCTTCGCCAAGAGCCTGCCGGCGGTGGTCGCCGACGGCTCGGACCGCGCGGCGCGCGCCGAGTGCCTCATCGCGGCGTGGCTCGCCGGCAGCGTGCTCAGCGTCAGCAACGGGCTGCAGCACAAGCTCGCCCACGTGCTCGGCGGCTTAAGCCTGCCGCACGCCGAGGCGCACGCGATCGTCCTGCCGCACGTGACGCGGTTTAATCTGAAAGCCGCGCCCGAGGCGGCGGCGCGATTGCAGGAAGCGCTCGGCAGCGGCGATCCGGCCGATGCGCTCGCCGCGATGCTGAGAAAATTTCCGCTCCCGCAGCGGCTGCGCGACATCGGCTTCGACGCCGGAAAAGTCGATTTCGTCGCCGGCGAGATCGCGGCGCTCGCGATCGCCACGCCGCGGCCGGTGACGGCGGATGATGTGCGCGAGCTGCTCGAGGCGGCGTATTGACTCCGTCATGCCCGTCCGGCCACGGCGCATTGGGTCAATTCAAAATCTTGTCGGCGATGCCGCTCTTGAGCAGCGTGCTCCAGCGCACGATGTCGATGCGGATGAGGGCATCGAGCTCGTCCGGCGTGCTCGCCTGCGCCAACATGCCCGATTTGGCGAGCCGTTCCGCCAACGCCCGATCGGCGAAGCTCGCCGCCACCTCGCGCTGCAGCTTGTCGACGATCGCTTTTGGCGTTTGCGCCGGCGCGAACAGCGCGATCCAGGTCGCGCTCTCATTGAGGCCGGGCAGGTTGGCAGCGGTCGCGAGGCTCGGCACGTCGGCCAGCACCGGCAGCGGCCGCTCGGTGTATTTGGCCAGCGCCCGGAATTTTTTCGCCTGGATCAGCGGCAGCGCGTTCGGCACGCCGTCGAAGGCGAAATCGACGGCGCCGGTGAGCAGCCCCTGGGTGATCTCGGCGCTGCCCTTGTAGGGCACGAGCGTCACGTCGATCCCGGCAGCGCTGGCGAAGGCGAGCGCGCCGAGCCGCGACGTCAGCGTGCCGGCGCCCATGGCGAGCTTGCCGGGATTGGCTTTGGCCTTGGCGATCAGGTCCGCCAGCGTCGCCGGGCCGTCGTCGCGCACCGTGACCAGCGAAATGTCCTTCATCAACAGCGAGACCGACGAAAAATCCCGCAGCGGCGCGTAGGGCAGGTTCGGCGTGAGCAGCGGGTTCGTCACCATGGTGACGTCCATGGCGACGAACAGCGTGTAGCCATCGGGTGCCGCCTTGGCGGCAAGCTCGGCGCCGATCGCGGTGTTGCCGCCGGGCCGGTTCTCGATCACCACCGCCTGGTCCCAATGCTCGGACATCTTCTGCCCGACGATGCGGGCCAGCGTGTCGGCCGGGCCGCCCGGCGGAAACGGCACGATCATGCGGATGGTGCGGCTCGGGTAATTGCCCGCGTCTTGCGCCGATGCGCCGGACAGCGCGCCGATCAGGAGCAGGGCGGCGATCAGCGCGCGCGCGGTGCCGACCACGGCGTCACTCGACGATGGAGCTGGCGTTATCGTGCAGCACCTTGCCCCAGCGCTCGGTCTCGCTGTGGACATAGGCGTTCAGCTCGTTGGGCGTGCTCGACACTGCGATGATGCCGGCCTCGCGCAGGCGCGCCGCCACCGCGGGATCGGCGTAAATGGTCGCGATGAAATGCGAAAGCTTGCCGGTGATCTCGCTCGACGTGCCGGCCGGCGCGTAGAACGCGATCCAGGTCGAGATGTCGCCGAGCTCGGGCACGCCCGCGGCCTCGGCGAGCGGCGTCAGGTCGGGCAGTTGCGGCAGCGGCCGGTCGCTCAGTTTCGCCAGGGCGCGGAATTTGCCGGCCTGGATCAGCGGATAGCTCGAGGCGATGCCGTCGATGCTGAAATCGACGCTGCCGGTGAGCAGCCCCTCGACGGTGTCGGCGCTGCCTTTATACGGGATGATGGCGAACGAGGTGCCGGTGAGCTTGGCGAACAACAGCGCCGCGAGCCGGCCGTTGAGGGTGCCGGCGCCGAAATTGAGCTTTCCAGGCCGCGCCTTCATCGTGTCGAGCAGGTCGTGCACGTTGCGCGCCGACGAATCCGCGCGCACTTCGAGGATCGAGATATTTTTGGCGCCGAGCGAGACCGGCTCGAAGTCGCGGACCGGGTCGTACGGCAGCTCCTTCTTGACCAGCGGGTTGAGCACCATGGTGGTGTCCATGGCGGCAAGGAGCGTGTAGCCGTCGGGGTCGGCCTTCGCCACCACCTCGGCGCCGATCGCGGTGTCGGCACCCGGGCGGTTTTCGATCACGACCGGCTGGCCCCATGACGCCGTCATCTCCTTGCCGACGATGCGCGACAGGATGTCGGTCGGGCCGCCGGCGGGGAACGGCACGATGATGCGGATCGGCCGGTTGGGATAGGTGCTGGCGTCGACGTCCTGGGCGCGCGCCGGCGCGCCGGCGCCGATCGCGAGCGCGATCAGCGCGGCAAGCAAAATCATTCCCTCCCCTCCTCGGGCGCGCGCAAGCGCGGCCCGGATCGGGGAGGGGAAGAATATCTCCGTATCAGACATCGAGGTCCTTCATCAGCCGGCCGAGATTGGGCACAGGCTCGCCGGCGCCGAGCTTTTCCCTGAGCCGCTTGAGGCAGCCCCACAACACTGCCTGGTTGCTGTTGACCACCGGCTTGCCGAGCGCCGCTTCGATCGCGACCACCGCCTCGATCTGGGTGGTATTGGTGCAGCTCAGAAAAATGCCGTCGGCCTCCGGCGTATCGTTGTCGCGGGCGAGCTCGAGCCAGTGCTGCGGCGTCACCGTCTCGAAGTCGGCGGCGGTGTCGCATTTGAGCGCCACGTCGCTCACCACGTCGAAGCCGGCGGCGTTGAGATAGGCGATGATCGGCGCGTTTGACATATAGGGGCTGAGCAGCACGAGCTTCTTGAGCCCCAAGGTGCGCAGCGCGTCGTTGATCAAGCTCGACGTCGACAGCGCCGCGATGCCGGTGGTCTTACGGATCAGATCGATGATGCGCGCTTCGCCGTCGGCGCCTTCCTTCATCGAGGTGTTGGTGCAGTGGAAGACGATGAGGTCGGGCCCGGCGTCGGCCAGCGTCGCGGCGGCGTGGGCGATCTCGTCGGTCAGCTCGGCGACGCTCTTGCCGGGCTGGCCGGCGACGCGGCCGCGCGCGACGTGGATGCCGAGCCCTTCCGGGGCGTAGTGGTTGAACTGCGGCTCGGTCATGCGGTTGACCGACGGGATGATCAGGCCGATGCGCGCCCGCGGCTCGGTGAGCTCGGCGGCGCGGCGATCCTTCGCTGCCGGATCCTTGTGTGCGACGGCGTCCATGTTTCGGGCTCCCTGGTGTCTCTACTGGACCGACAATCCGACATTTTTGGCCAAGGCGCCCCAATAGGCCACCTCGTCGGCCAGGAATTTATTGAGGCCGGCGACGTCCACGTCCATCGCCAGCGCCGCCTGGCGTTGAAAGTAGTCGCGCACTTTCGGGGTCTTAAGGATACGGCGGACCTCCCGGTTGAGCTTGTCGACCACGGCGGGCGGCAGGTTCCTCGGGCCGGTCAGCCAGAACCACGTATCGCCGTGGACGTCGGGATAGCCTTGTTCGGTGAAAGTTGGAATGTCTTTATAGACCGGGTTCCGCTCGGCCGAGGTCACGGCGACCGCCTTGACCCCGCCGGCCTTGATCTCGGCCCCGGAGGTCAGAAGCCCGGTCATCGACAGGGCAATATGGTTGCCGAGCACCTCCATCAGGCCGGAATTTGGCGCCGGAACATGGGTAAGCTCGACGCCCGCCTTGCGCGTGAACTCCTCCATCATGAGTTGGCCGAGCGAGCCCGGCCCCGGCGACGAGAAGGTCAGCGGCGTCTTTTTGGCGTGAGCTACCAAGTCGGCGAGGTTGCCGATGCCCAGTGTCGGATTGGCGATCAGCACAAAGCCGTCGGCGCCGATCATGGCGATGTGGGTGAAATCCGCGATCGGGTCGTAGCCGACATTGGGATTGATCGCCGGGCTGGTGATGTGCGGTCCGGAGCCGCCGATCATCAGCGTGTAGCCGTCGGGCGCGGCGCGTGCCGTCAGCCCGGCCCCGATCGTGCCGCTGCTGCCGGGATGATACTCGATATAGAATTGCTGCCCGAACGTCGCCGAGAGTTCCTCGGCGATCAGCCGGCCGAACTGGTCGGCGCTGCCGCCCGGCGAGAACGCGACGATGATCTTGACGGGATGGGTCGGCCACTCTTGCGCCGCCGCCGGCGCCATCGCGGCCGCAGTCAAAGCCGCCGCCGCAACCGCGGCCGTCGCTACTCGTCGCATTATGGCATTTCCATTCCCGCTGCGGATTATAGCAGAGACGAGGCTTTCACGTCTTGCAGTCGACCGAGCCGGGCGTTTGGCCTGACCCGCGTGGCCAACGCTACGCGAGCCAGCGCCGCCACATCGGTCCCGGTCCTCCGCATGCGTAGGGCGGCCACGGCGCTGCGCGCCTTTGTCCGCCTGCATTGCCGCACGCCCTGACGGAAATTGCCGGTCGCAGATTGCGTTATCGGTCGTCTCGCACCGGTGCGGTCTCACGTCTATTTGAACACGAATATAGGAAGAAATCCTTGACCCGGTGTCCCCATTTGCGTTACACAGGGAGCGTTCCTCGCTCTTTTTTGTTACGCAAAGGACGCCGGCCGGGTGACAGCGGCCGGTGGAGCGAGGCGGTTCCCGCGGGCGGAGCTCGTCACTGCGTTCCCGGGCGGCTCCGGCGCACCACGC